>DASVNS010000360.1:0-6806 GCA_036383735.1 Phenylobacterium sp.
GAACACCGTCGGGCGCCCGTTCGGGTCCTTGTGCGTGGTCACCAGGCCGACCGGCTTATGGTAGCGGAACAGGCGCGCCGGCTCAGGCTCGCCCACCACCTCGCCATCGACGGTGAGGATGTCGCCGGGCTCCACCTTCACCGCCGGAGTCTCCAGGGTGCGGCCGTTGATTCCGACCCGCCCCTCGGAGATCAG
The DNA here is from genome assembly GCA_036383735.1 of Phenylobacterium sp. Taxonomy (GTDB): domain Bacteria; phylum Pseudomonadota; class Alphaproteobacteria; order Caulobacterales; family Caulobacteraceae; genus Phenylobacterium. Next base: position 196 of record DASVNS010000360.1, read on the forward strand.
CCGCTCGACATCGCGGCGCGAACCGACGCCGGCGCGGGCCAATAGCTTGGCGACACGCTCCCCGGCTTCGGAGTCGTGGGGTTGACCCGGATCGTCGGGCTGGGTTCGTAGTGGATCGTGGACCATGATGATCGGACAATGCGCATCGCGCTCGAAACCGCGCAAGCCGCCGCAGCGGCCGGCGAGACGCCCGTGGGCGCCGTAATCGTCGATCCGGTGTCCGGAGAGGTGGTGGCGGTCGGGGCGAACCAGCCGATCGGCAGTCACGACCCCACCGCCCACGCCGAGATCGTCGCCCTGCGCGCGGCCGCCGCGAAGCGGGGCAACTATCGGCTCACGGGCCTCACGCTCTTTGTCACGCTCGAGCCCTGCGCCATGTGCGCCGGCGCCATCAGCCACGCCCGGATCGGTCGGGTGGTGTTCGGCGCCGAAGACCCCAAGGGCGGGGCCGTGGTGAACGGCGCACGGTTCTTCGAGCAGCCCACCTGTCACTGGCGCCCGCAGGTGCAGGGCGGCGTGCTGGGGCAAGAGGCGGGCGACCTGCTGCGGGGCTTCTTCCGCGCGCGTCGAAAGCCCTGAAGGGCGGCCCATCGTCGCGGCGGCCGATCTTTTTCGTTAACAGGGCCGAGAGCGAAAGCGTTAATTCCAAAGAATATTCCGCTGCGGTGAAACCGTGCGCTGAATGGCCCCGTATCTGCGGCATGACCTGGGAAGCCTATTGCCGAGAAGAAGCGCTGGAGTGCGAGAAGCTCGCACGCGTGGCGCAAGGCGACGCCCGCAAGGATTGGGCCGATGCCGCACGCCAATGGCGCATGCAGCTCCGCCGCCTTTCCCGATCCGAAATGACCCGGGCAGCGCAGCGCCATCCATCCTGACGCACTCATTCCTGGCCGGCGAGCCGACGTCCGATTCAGGATGAACGCAGGCGGCCTTAACCCAACCTCGCCAGCCGCATGTCCAGCCCGTCGCGCACGGCGGGCCACGCCTGGGCGAGGATCGAGAACACCACCGTGTCACGGACGCGTCCGGTCCAGGTGATCTTGTCATGCCGCAGGACGCCTTCCTGCACGGCGCCCAGCTTGAGCACCGCCGCCCGGCTGCGGGCGTTCACCGCGTCGACCCGGAACTGCACCCGCTGGGCGCCGGCGGCGAACGCATGGGCCAACAGCAACCGCTTGGCCGAGGGGTTCACCGCCCCGCCTCGTACCGAGGGATCGTAGTAGGTGAACCCGATCTCGACCGTGTGGTGCTGGACGTCGACATCGAGATAGTTGCTCATGCCTCGACAGACGCCGTCGACCACCACGGCGAAGGGCAGCGTCCTGCCCGTCGCGGCCTCGCGCTCCAGACGCTCCCATTGGCGATCGAAATGATCGTCCAGCATCGAGATGACATAGAGCTCGCGCCAGAGGGCAGGGTCCGCCGCGCAAGCGGCGCGCAACGCTTCCTTGTGGCCCGCGTCCAGGGGCTCAAGCCGCACAAACCGGTTCTCCAGCACCTTTGGTTCAAGGTTCATGCAGGCTCCTCGACAGATGGAACTCCGCCATAGAGTCAGATCGGCCCGGCGTGAACGGCCACTTTGGCCTCTCGGGGCCTTCGAGCATGGCGAACTTCGGGTTGCCCATCCGAAAAAAATCGCAACCAACCCTTGCATAGCTTGAGCGAGGACATACGTGAGGCTTGCCCATTCCGGGCGTTTCCTCCCAAAACTTCCCAAGCCGGGCGTTGTCGCCCGGCTCTTTTTTTGGCTTCACGCCAGGAACAGCTGGGCAGCCTGGACCAGGTAGCTGACGCCAACCCCCGTCACGATCCACCGTGTCCAGCGCTTGAAGTTAATGTCGGTCATCCGGTTGAGGACCATGCCGCCGACGGCGGTGCCCGCCATGGAGAGCGGGATCGTCACAGCGAACACCCAGGGCGGCGGCAAGCCCGCGCCGGACCCGGCGAGCAGGGGTGCGCCATAGACCACGATCTTGGCCAGATGGGCGAACACCTGGGTCGCCGCCTTGGTCGCGACGATCGTGTGGCGGGTGAGTTCGGTCCGCACGAAGAAGATGTCGAGCAGGGGGCCGGCGACGCCTGCGGTCAGGTTCAGGCCGGTGACCGAGAGGCCGGCCAGGAAGGCCTGGGATCGTCGGGCGGCATCGAGGTCGATCCACCGCTGGGGCAACCACGTCAGGCCGGGCACCAGGCCCAGCAGCAGGAACAGGAGCGGCTTGGACGGCGTGAAGCTCAGGGACGCCACCGAAACGGCCGCCACCAGCGAGGCCAGGGCGTACCAGCCGACGATGCCCCAGCGCACGTACTTGCGGTGCAGGAAGCTCCGCCAGCCGTTGGCCACCAGCTGAAGTATGCCATGGGTGACGAAGGCGGCCTGGACCGGCAGGACGAAGGCCAGCGCGCCCATCAGCACCAGGCCGCCGGCCATGCCGAACACGCCGGACAGGGTGGCCGTCACGAACGCCATGCACACCACGAAGGCGGCCGCAGAAAGCGTCATCGGAGCCCTCCAGAGCCGCACGCAGCATTCGCAAGGTCCAGGCGCTTACACCCAAGCTTGAAGCAGGGCAAAGCGGCATGGCGCCGCCGGAAGGGAGAAGGGCCGGCGGATGAATCCGCCGGCCCCTCAACGTCGATCTCGATCGACCAAGCCTATCCCGACGGGAGGAGGCTCAGGTCCAGGGTCCTAGTTCCGGAAGACGGACGCCAGGGACTCGTCGGCCGGCATTTCGCGATACTGTTGCAGCTCGTTGCGGCCCACGACCATGTGGTGGACTTCGTCCGGGCCGTCCGCGATGCGCAGCATGCGGGCGTTGGTGTACATCTCGGCGAGCGGCGTGTGCTGCGAGATGCCCAGGGCGCCGTGCATCTGGATGGCTTGGTCGACGATCTTGCAGACCCGCTCGGGCACCAGAGCCTTCACCATGTGGATCCAGATCCGCGCTTCGCGATTGCCCAGCACGTCCATGGCCTTGGCGGCCTTCAACACCATCAGGCGCATGGCTTCGATTTCGATCCGCGCGCGGCTGACGATCTCGATGTTGCCGCCCAGTTGGATGATCGGCTTGCCGAACGCCACGCGGGTCAGGCCGCGGGTGACCAGCAGGTCCAGGGCCTGCTCGGCAGAGCCGATGGCGCGCATGCAGTGGTGGATACGGCCGGGGCCGAGGCGCAGCTGGCTGATCTCGAAGCCACGGCCTTCGCCCAGCAGCATGTTCGAGGCCGGCACGCGGGCGTTTTCGAAACGCAGGTGCATGTGGCCGTGCGGCGCGTCGGGGTTCCCGAAGAGCTGCTGACCTTGCACGATCGTCAGCCCGGGCGTGTCCATGGGCACCAGGATCTGCGACTGCTGTAGATTCGGCGGGGCGTTGGCATCGGTCTTGACCATGGTGATCAGCACCTTGCAGCGCGGGTCGCCGGCGCCGGAGATGTAGTGCTTCTCGCCGTTGATGACGTATTCGTCGCCCACGCGGGTCGCGGTGGTGTTGATGTTCTTGGCGTCCGAACTGGCCGTATGCAGTTCGGTCATGCAGTAGGCCGAACGGATCTTGCCCTCGAGAAGCGGCTTCAGCCACTTTTCCTTCTGCTCGGGCGTGCCGACGCGTTCCAGGACTTCCATGTTGCCGGTGTCCGGCGCGGCGCAGTTCATGGTCTCGGAGGCCAGCTTGTTCTTGCCGAGCTCGGTCGCGATGTAGGCGTAGTCCAGGTTCGACAGGCCCTCGCCGGTCTCGGCGTCCGGCAGGAAGAAGTTCCACAGGCCAGCGGCCTTGGCCTTGTCCTTGGCGGCTTCGAGCACGTCCAGCTGGCCGGCGCCATATTGCCAGATGTCCGGGCGGCCTTCGCCCAGGCGGTCGTACTCGACGCTCATCGGCTCGACGACGTCGCGGATGAAGTTCTTCACCTTTTCGAGCAGCGGCAGCGCCTTTTCGGACATGCGCAGGTCGTTCAGCTCGTCACGCGGGTTCACGGTGAAGAGGGACTGGGGCCGATCGGCGGCGACGTTCATCTGGGCGCTCCTTGATGCCATGGTTCTTGGGCGTACCTTTGAACCACTTTTGGAAAAAATCAAACAACCGTTTCAATCGTTCGGGTCCGCAGCGTCAAGGCTGACCGCTCCTGAGCCGAGGCCCGTTCCCAACGGGTCCCCGCCGGCCGTCAGGCCGCCCGCTCGCGAAGGCTGGCGAACGTCTGCTCGGCGGCCTTGATGTAGTCGCGGGTGACCGGCGCCGCGTCGACCCGCTTGGCGAGCTGGATCTGAAAGACGAACTGGCCGCGCGCCCGGAAGCTCTGCTCGGCGATGCCGAGGTAGAACTCCCACATCCGGCAGAACCGTTCGTCGTAGAGCTCCACGATCTCCGGCCGCACCTTGGCGAAACGCTCGCGCCAATGACGGATGGTCTCGGCATAGTGCAGGCGCAGGATCTCCACGTCGGTCACCAGCAACCCGGCCCGCTCGATCGCCGGCAGCACCTCGGAGAGCGCCGGACTATAGCCGCCGGGGAAGATGTACTTGTCGATCCACGCGTTCGTGATCCCGGGCTCCGGCCGGCCGATGGAGTGGATCACCGCCACCCCGTCCTCCTTCATCAGGCGGGCGACGCCGTCGAAGTATTCCTGATAGTTCGGCCGCCCCACCGCCTCGAACATCGCCACCGACAGCACCCGGTCGTAGACGCCCGTCACATCGCGGTAGTCGGTCAGCGAGAAGCGCACCTGGTTGGCCATCCCCTTGGCCTCGGCGCGCTGCTTGGCGACCTTCAGTTGCTCGATCGACAGGGTGATCGCGTCGATCTCCACGCCGGCCTCTTCGGCGAGGGTCAGGGCCATGCCGCCCCAACCGCAGCCGATCTCGATCACCTTCTGGCCGGGCCGCGCGCACAGCTTGGCCGCGATATGCCGCTTTTTGGCGAGCTGGGCTTCTTCCAGGGTCATGTCGGGCCGTTCGAAGTAGGCGCAGGAGTACTGCATGTCCTCGTCCAGGAAGCGCCGGTAGAGGTCGTAGGACAGGTCGTAGTGATGGGCCACGTTGCGCTGTGCCTGCACCCGATCGTTGGCCTCGCGCAGGGTTTTGCGCAGCCAGCGTTTCAGGCCCGCCCGCTTGCGCGGCTTGTTCTTGGCGTTGGCGCCGATCAGGTCGATGAAGTCGCCGATGTCGCCTTGGTCGAGAACCAGGCCGCCGTCCATGTAGGCTTCGCCCACGCCCAACCCAGGCTTGGCCGCAATGCGGGCCGCCCAAGCCGCGCTCGTCACCCGCGCTGCCAGCTCCGGCCCCGTCCCGTCGCCCAGCCGGATTTCGCCGCCTCCCGGAAGCTTCACCGTCAGGTCGCCCTCGCGGACAACGTTCCGCAGCACCGCTTGCAGTCCCATAGGCACGCTCCTAAAACCCCGGCTCGCAGACTAGGTCCGGCGTCGGCAAAGCCAAGACCGCTCGCAAACCCATTCGTCCGCCTTGACTCCCGAGCGCGCTGTTCCTAACTGCCACCTCGACGTTTGGCACTCGTGGGTCGAGACTGCTAACAGTTGGGTTCCGCCGGCCGACGTCGCGGCATTTGAACCGTTTCGAACGGAAGAGAGAGATAAAGACATGGCGTTTCGTCCCCTGGGAGATCGCGTCCTCGTCAAGCGCGTCGAGGAAGAGGAAAAGACCAAGGGCGGGATCATCATCCCCGACACCGCAAAGGAAAAGCCGCAGGAAGGCGAAGTGATCGCCGTGGGTCCCGGCGCCCGTGACGACTCCGGCAAGGTCCAGGCGCTCGACGTGCGCGTCGGCGACCGCATCCTGTTCGGCAAGTGGTCCGGCAGCGAGGTCAAGCTCGACGGCAAGGACCTGCTGATCATGAAGGAAAGCGACATCCTGGGCGTGCTCGAGCCCGAAGCCGCGGCCAAGGCCGCCTAAGCACCGCTCGCACCCCACTTAATTCAAGGAACAGACAGCCATGGCTGCCAAAGACGTCTATTTCGCCTCCGACGCACGCGACCGCATGCTTCGCGGCGTCAACACCCTCGCCAACGCGGTGAAGGTCACCCTGGGTCCCAAGGGGCGCAACGTGGTCATCGAGAAGTCCTTCGGCGCTCCGCGCTCGACCAAGGACGGTGTCTCGGTCGCCAAGGAAATCGAACTTTCCGACCGCTTCGAGAACCTCGGCGCCCAGCTGATCCGCGAAGTCGCCTCCAAGACCAACGACAAGGCCGGTGACGGCACCACGACCGCCACGGTCCTGGCGCAAGCCATCGTCGTCGAAGGCCTGAAGTCGGTCGCCGCCGGCATGAACCCGATGGACCTGAAGCGCGGTGTCGACAAGGCGGTCGCCAAGGTCGTCGAGGAGATCAAAGCCTCCGCCAAGAAGGTCACCACCAACGCCGAGATCGCCCAGGTCGGCACCATCTCCGCCAACGGCGACGTGGAAGTGGGCGAGATGATCGCTCGCGCCATGGAGCGGGTCGGCAACGAAGGCGTCATCACGGTCGAGGAAGCCAAGACCGCCGAGACCGAACTCGATGTCGTCGAAGGCATGCAGTTCGACCGCGGCTACCTGTCGCCCTACTTCATCACCAACGCCGAGAAGATGGAGGCCGATCTCGAAGAGCCGCTCATCCTGCTCTTCGAAAAG
>DASVNS010000361.1:0-3454 GCA_036383735.1 Phenylobacterium sp.
GACCGTGTCCTTGCGCGGCCTGGCCAGCGACCAGACGCTGGTGCTGGTCAACGGCAAGCGCCGGCACAACACCGCCATCCTGTTCGTCAACGGGACGACCCAGGCCGGTCAGTCACCGGCGGACCTCGACCTGATCCCCTCGTCGGCGATCCAGCGGATCGAGGTGCTGCGCGACGGCGCCTCCGCCCAGTATGGATCCGACGCCCTGGCCGGGGTCATCAACATCATCCTGAAGGACACCGCCGAAGGGGGCTCGTTCACCGCCCTGGCCGGCACGACGCTGGAAGGCGACGGCGAGACGCTGCAGGGTTCGCTCAACTATGGGATGGGCTTGGGTGACAGGGCCTTCTTCAACGTGACCCTCGATGCCCGCACCACCAACCTGGTGGATCGCGGCAAGTACACGCCGGCGACTGCCAACCTCTATTTCCCCGTCGCTCCCGGCGTGCCTGACCCGCGGGAAAAGACCATCGACCGCCACGTGTCCCACCCCGGTTCCCCGGCCTCGCAGCTCTACTCCCTCGGCTACAACACCGCCTGGGACGTAAGTGACGCGGTGAAGCTGTACAGCTTCGGAACCGTGGCGAGCCGCAACTCGGCCGCCTGGCTGACCTATCGCGCACCCAGCGCCTTCAACAACAACGCGACCGTCTATCCGGACGGCTACTCGCCGCGCCTGTTCCTCAAGGACCGTGATTACCAGACCGCGGTCGGCGCCAAGGGTTCCGAGCTATTCGGGTTCAGCTGGGACCTCTCGACGTCGCTGGCCCGCAACAAGGTCGACTATTTCGAGAATTCGCTGAACGCCTCGTATGGCCCGGCGTCGCCCACCTACTTTTACCTAGGCACGCTCACCTTCAAGGAGTGGACCAGCAACTTCGACATCAGCCACGAGTTCGACCTCGGCCTGGCCAAGCCGATGTTCGTCGCCGCCGGCGCCGAGTACCGCGAGAGCGAGTTCACCATCACCGCCGGCCAGCACGAGTCGTACGACACCGGGCCGTTCAAGTACCCGGCCGGCCATCCCCTGGCGACCAACTTCGCCGCCACCGCCGGCGGCGCCAACGGCGTCTCCGGATTCCCGCCGTCCACCGCGGGGAACTTCAAGCGGAACAACAAGAGCCTCTATCTCAACATCGAGCAGGCCCTCACCGACACCTTCGAGGTCTCGCTGGCCGGACGCTACGAAGACTATTCCGACTTCGGGACGGCCAAGACCGGCAAGGCCTCGCTGCGCTGGGAGCCGATCGACGGCTACGCCATCCGCGCCACCGCCTCCAGCGGCTTCCGCGCACCCTCGCTGCAGCAGCAGCACTATGGGTCGGCCAGCACGATCAACGTGGCCCTGCCCGGCCGCCCCGCCCAGCTTGGCCCCTCGCAGATCCTGCCGACCAACAACCCCGCCGCCATCGCCCTGGGCGCCAAGCCGCTCGAGCCTGAGAAGTCCACGAACTACTCCGTGGGCCTGGTCATGCAGCCGCTGCCGGGCCTGAACGCCACGGTGGACGTCTACGAGATCGAGATCCGCAACCGGATCCTGCAGAGCGAGCAGCTCGGCCCCAACGCGGCCGTCAGCAACGCGCTCGTGGCGGCCGGGCTGAACGCCGGGCAGGCCGCGTTCTACTATGCCAACGCGGCCGACACGACGACCCGAGGCCTGGATGCGGTGGTCGATTACCGCACCGATTTCGGCGACTACGGCTCGGTGAAATGGACGGTGTCCGCCAACTTCAACAAGACCAAGTTCGACCGCGTCACCCCGCCGCCGCCGACCCTGGCGGCCGCCGGCCTGGTGCTGGTGGGCCGCGGGCAGATCGGCAACTTCACGGTCGGCACGCCGCGCAACAAGCAGATCGCCTCCGCGGAATGGACCATCCAGAAGTTCACAGCCAACCTGCGGGTCACCCGCTATGGCAAGGTCATCTCGCGCAACTCGTTGAATCCGAACCTGGACGAAACGGTCTCGCCGGCCGGCATCGTCGATCTTGACCTGGCCTACGACCTCACCGACAGCCTGCGGGTCTCGATGGGCGCCAACAACCTGACCGACGTCCTGCCCGACATCGTGCAGCCCGCGAACCGTGGAGCGGCAACCGGGCCTTTCACCTACTTCAACCAGTTCTCGCCCTATGGGATCGCTGGCGGATTCTACTACGCGAAGGTCTCCGTGAAGTTCTGATGCGGGGCTTGGAGCCTGTGGCCGGGGGCATTCGATGAGCAAGTCACCTCGTGGAGGCGTCGATCGCCGCCGGTTGCTGTCGCTTGGCGGGACGGCGATCGCCGCCTCGTCCCTCGCCGCGCCCGTTGCCATCGGGGCCACGGCCAAGACGGGGGCCGCCAGCCGCCGGGTCATGGTGACGGAGGGGACGAACATCGCCGTCTCCGCCGCGCCTGACGGCAAGACCCTGGCCTTCGATCTGTATGGGGTCATCTGGACCCTGCCGGTGACCGGCGGGGCCGCCCGCCGGCTCACCGACGACCTGACGGACGGCGCCCAGCCCGACTGGTCGCCCGACGGCAAGCAGCTGGTCTTCCAGTCCTACAGGGATGGTTCCTTCCAGATCTGGACGGTCGGCGCAAACGGCGCGGGCCTGAAGCAGCTCACCCAGGGACCGTACGATTGTCGCGAGCCGCGCTTCTCGCCGGACGGCAAGCAGGTCGCCTTCGCCTCGGACCGGACGGGCGCCTACGCCATTCATGTGCTGGACCTCGCGACTGGCGAAATCCGGCTGTGGGCCTCGGCAGAGGGCCAGGCCTGCGAGCCCGCCTGGTCGCCCGACGGGCGTCGCATCGCGTTTGCGGTGGAGCGTGCGCGCGTCGAGATCGTGGACGCCGCGGGCGCGCGCAGCGTCGGCCCCGGCATCAAGGCCTCGAGCGACCGCCTGAACCCGGCAGAGCTGCACAGCCCGGCCTTCACCGCCGATGGGACGGGGATCGTCTACAGTGTGCTGGCCAATGGCCGGACCGAGCTGGTCGGACCCGGCGGCCCCCTGGTCACCGGCCAGGACGTCTTCGCCTTCCGGCCCGCATGGCTGCCGAACGGCGACATGGTCTATGCCGCCGACGGCAGGATCCGCCGCCGCACCCCGGCCGGCGGGGTCAGCGACATCGCCTTCCGGCTCTCGGTGGAGGTCGCACGGCCCAGCTACAAGAAGCGTCAACGCGACTACGACGGCGTGACGCCGAAGCCGGCGGTGGGCATCGGCAGCCCGGCCCTGTCGCCCGACGGGGCCCAGGTGGTGTTCCGCGCCCTGAACGCGCTGTGGCTGCTGCCCCTGGGCGGCAAGCCCTCCCGGCTGGTCAGCGACGGGTTCTGGGTCTGCGACCCCGCCTGGTCCCCCGACGGCAGGACCCTGGCCTATTCCACCGACCGCGGCGGCAAGCTGGACATCTGGCTTCGCGACATGGCGAGCGGCGCCGAGCGCAAGCTGACCGCCCACAAGGATGCCGCCCT
>DASVNS010000362.1:0-11682 GCA_036383735.1 Phenylobacterium sp.
GTTCCAGGCCACCACGTCGTAGCCCAGCTCCGCTCCGCTATCGCGCACCTTCCGAAACGCCGTCACCGGCGACTTCTCCTGCACCCAGCTCCGCGCCGCGTCCCGCAGCATGCTCTGTTCTTCGGTCAGAACGGCCATATCGTCGTATTCCTTCGCAAGTTCGTTCTTTGGCTGGTCGACGGACGCGAGAGGCACGTTCGTCCCATTTGCCTAAGGGCAGGCAAGCCCCCGGCGGCTATTTCGGGTCGGGCAGGCCCAGGACCCGCTTGGAGATGACATTCAGGTTCACCTCCGAGGTGCCGCCCTCGATGGAATTCGCCTTGGCCCGCAGCCAGCCGCGCACCGCCATGATCTCCGGCGTCTGGAACTCGTCGCCGTCCCAGCCGAGACCCTGGTGGCCCAGCGCTTCCACCATCAGTTCGCCGCGCTCCTTGGCGAATTCGGCGGCGGCGTACTTGATGATCGAGGTGGCGGCCGAAGGTCCGTTGCCGGCCTGCGATTCCGCCGCGGATCGGGCGATGGTCTGCCGCAGGGACCGGAAATCCATCTTGTTGCGGGTGATCTTGGTCCGCAGCTCGGCGTCCGACAGCTCGCCGGCATCGCCGCTGTACTCCCTGGCCATGACCGCCAGGTCGCCGGCCATGCCGCCGGCGGCGCCGCCGTCGCCGAACGAGCCCGAGATGTTCTGGCGTTCGTACTGCAGCAGTCGCTTGGCGATCTCCCAGCCGCCGTTGACCCGGCCGACCAGGTTTTCCTTGGGGACCTTCACATCGGTGAAAAAGGTCTCGCAGAACGGGCTCTCGCCGCTGATCAGCGGGATCGGCCGCGTCTCCACGCCGGGCGAGGCCATGTCGATCAGGATGAAGCTGATCCCCTCATGCTTCTTGGTCGAGTCGGTCCGAACCAGGCAGAAGCACCAGTCCGCCTTGTTGGCGTAGCTCGTCCAGATCTTGCTGCCATTGATCAGCCAGTGGTCGCCCTTGTCCTCGCACTTGGTGGCGAGGGCGGCGAGATCCGACCCCGCGCCCGGTTCGGAATAGCCTTGGCACCAGCGGATCTCGCCCTGCACGATCTTCGGCAGGTGTTCCTTCTTCTGCGCCTCGCTGGCGTATTCGAGCAGGACCGGGCCCAGCATCCAGATGCCGAACGAGGCCAGCGGCGCGCGGTACTTGCCGGCCGCCAGCTCGCGCTCGATCACCCGCGCCTCGGCCGCGGACAGGCCCGCGCCGCCGTATTCCTTGGGCCAGGTGGGCGCAATCCAGCCCTTGGCCGCCATACGCTTCATCCAGGCGATCTGCGGATCCCCCGACCCTGCGAACGCGCGACCCGCCCACACGGCCTCAGGGTCCGTGCTGGCTTTTCGGTCCCGCAGCTCAGGCGGATACGTCGCCGCGAGTTCGTTGCGCACCTCGACAGCGAACGCGTCGAGTTGTGTGGCGCCGAAATCCGCCATGCCGACCTCCCAAAAACATCTTCTCAGAGCCGCCGAGATTAGCGTCCGGAGAGGTCGGGACAAGCGATTAAAACCGTTGTTTGAGCGAAACGGGGACCACGTCGCCTATACAAGCGGCCCGACGCGCCTCTTAAGGGGAGACGATGCGCTTCCTCCGCCATCCTGCCGTGACGGCCGCCGCGCCCTGGACCGCGGCGCTGCTGACCCTGGGCGTCGGCGTCGTGCTGCTCGCCTCGGGCGCGCGTCCCTCGTTCCCGACCCGGTTCGTCCGCCTGATGGAGTTCGAGCCGGTCATCCTGATCGAGGTCAGCCACTTCATGTCGAGTGTGATCGGCCTGGTGCTGGTCATGCTGGCATTCGGGCTGCGCGCCCGGCTGGACGGGGCCTGGTGGGCGACGATGGCCACGCTCCTGGTCGCCGCCCCGCTCAGCCTGGTGAAGGGGTTCGTCTGGGAGGAGACGGCGTTGCTGCTGGGCCTGGTCGTGGCGATGGCGCCGTTCCACCACGCGTTTCCCCGCAAGACCCAGCTCACCCGCATGCAGGTGACGCCTGGCTGGCTGGTCTCGGCCGCCTGCCTGGTGGCGGGCGCCGGGATGATCGGGCTGTGGTCTTTCGAGAACGCCGACTATGGCGACATGCCCTGGTGGCGGGTGATGGCGGACGAAGACGCGGCGCGCTCGCTGCGGGCCTGGGCCGGCGCCGCGCTCGCACTGCTGGCGTTCGGGATCTGGCGGCTGTTCAGCTCGGCCGCCACGCCGCCGATCGTCGGCGAGGACGATCTCGACTTCGAGCGGGTGCGGAAGATCCTGGCCACGGCGGAGCTGTCGCGACCGACCTCGAACCTGGCGCTGCTGGGGGACAAACGGTTCCTGTTCTCGCCGTCCGGCGACAGCTTCCTGATGTTCGGCGTGCGGGGGCGCAGCTGGATATCCCTGGGCTGCACCGTCGGGCGGCGCGAGGAGCGGATGGAGCTGCTCTGGCGGTTTCGCGAGCTGGCCGACGCCCATGCCGCGCGGCCCGGATTCTACAATCTGGAGCCCGACGACCTGCCCGATGTGGTCGAGTTGGGCTTTGCGATCCAGAAGATGGGGGAGGCCAGCATCTCGCCGCTGGAGAGCTTCACCATCGAGGGCACCAAGCGCGGCAACCTGCGGCGCGCCTGGCAGCGGGCGGCCAAGGACGGCGCCACTTTCGAGATCGTAGAGCCGACGGACATCCCGTCGCTGATGCCGGAGCTCAAGCGGATCTCCGACGCCTGGCTCGGCACGCACGCCGGCGGCGAGAAGGGCTTCTCCCTCGGCGGGTTCGTGCCACGCTATGTGCAGGAGTTCCCGATCGCCGTCGTACGCTGGGAGGGGCGGGTCATCGCCTTCGCCACGCTGTGGCCGACCGCCTCGCGCACCGCCTTCTCCATCGACCTGATGCGCTTCGTGCCGGAAGGGCCGCCGCGGATCATGGACTTTCTGTTCGTCGAGCTGATCGGCTGGGCGCGCGCGCAGGGCTATGGGGCCTTCGACTTCGGCATGGCGCCGCTGTCCGGCCTGGACGACCGCCCGCTGGCGCCGGCCCTCTCGCGGGTGGGGCGGCTGATCTACGACCGCGGCGAAGAGATCTACAACTTCCAGGGCGTGCGCCACTACAAGTCCAAGTACGACCCGACCTGGCAGCCCCGCTATGTGGCCGCGCCGCGCAAGTGGGCGATCCCGCTGCTGATGGCCGACGCCGGCCTGCTGTCGTCCGGCGGCGTCGCGGGCCTGGCGAAACGGCCGAAGAAGGCCGAGGACTAACCTGGGCCGAAGCCGCTCGCCTGCTCCACCTGCACCAGCACGATGATGGCGGCTGCGGCGGCAAAGACCATGATGGCCCGCCAGGGGATCAGGCGCGGGCCCCTCGTAAAGTTGGGCGGCCGCGCGCCACGCCATCCGGCGAAGGCCGCCAATGCGGCGAAGCCGACGCCGAGCGCGATGAGCAGACGCAGGTCCATGCGGTCCCCGTATCCGAAGCCCCGCCAGCCATCCACAGGATTGGCGGGCGCACACCAGATATAGCGTTAAGCGTTCGTTTACACCCCAGGAATCGATGACTACCGTCTAGCTAGGCGGAGCAGCGATTCGGATGAGCGCGGGGGCGCCCTGGAGTGTCAAAGGGATAGACCCGAAGGCCCGCGAGGTCGCGAAGGACCTTGCTCGTCGTTCCGGCATGACGCTGGGCGAGTGGCTGAACCGGGTGATCCTCGAGGACGACGTGCCGGACGAGGTGACGGCGGAGGCGCAGTTCGGCGATCGCCCGTTCCGCGCCCAGGCCCCACGCCTGCGCGCGGTGTCGCCGCCAGCCACGGGCCTCCCGACCACGCCCGACCTGGCGCGCGTGGCCCATGCCCTGGATCGCCTGACCGACCGCATCGAGGCCTCGGAGACCCGCACCGGCCTGGCGATCAATGGCGTCGAACATTCCGTGCGCCAGGCCTTGGCCCGCATCGAGACCACCGAGCGCGAGCAACACGCCGCCGCGGCGCGGCTCGAAGGGCTGCTCGCCGACGCTTCGGCCGAACAGGGCCATTTCGGCGAGCGTCTGCGCCGCCTGGAAAGCCAGGCCGGCAGTGGCCCGCGTTCCATCGAGGCGCTACGGCTCATCGAGTCGCGGCTGAGCCGCATCGAGCCGGAGATGGTCGTCGAGACCGTGCTCCAGCGGCTGGGCGACCGCCTGGCCACGGCCGAGGCCCAGACCGCCTCGGCGCTGGAGGGGCTGAAGGGCGCGCTCGCCACCCTCGACCGCCGGATCGGTGCGGTGGAAGGCGTGGGCGGAGAGCACGTCGAAAGCAAGTTCGAGGCCTTGGCCGAGGCGCTCACCCAACGCGTGGAGTCGGTCCGCGCCGAGGTGGCCGACAAGATCGCGGCCGGCGGCGGCGAGGCCCGCTTCGCCGAACTGACGGAACAGGTCCGGCTCGCTGAGCGCCGCTCCGCTCAGGCGGTCGAGGAGATCGGCCGCCAGGTGCTGTCCATGGCCGAGGCCGTGGGCAAGAAGCTCATCGAGGTCGACCAGCGCGGCGCCGAGGCGATCGACCAGGTCGGATCCGAGATCGCCCGGATCGCCGGCGCCGTCGAACACCGGCTGGCGCGCGGCGAGCACGCCCAGGCACAGGCCTTCGAGCGCTTTGGCGCCGAGCTGGCGGCCATCAGCGAGCGGATCGCGGCGGGGCCTGCCGTCGTCATGGCTCAGCCGGCGCCTGAACCGCAGGTCGAGTTTGCGGCTGAGGCGGGCCTTGCCCCCGACGAGGCTGTGGACGCGTCGCAGGAGGCTGTCGGACTCGAGTCCTTCTTCCTGCCGGAGACCACGGCGGAGGCGGCGGCCCAGGCCGCCGCGGAAGCTGCGGCCGGTCCCGAGCACGAAGACCTGGATCCGCTCGCCGAGGCCATGCGGATCCTTGGCCCGCCGCCGGAACCGGAGCCGGAGCCCGCGATCGAACCCTCCGCGGCCGTGTTCGGTCCCGAGCTCTATTCGCGGGCCGAGACCGCGATCGAGGCGGCTGCCGAGGGGCCGGTCGAGGCCATATTCCGCTCCGACAGCATTGCGGAGATCGTCGCCCCCCCGTGGCGTCGCCTGGACCTGGACGTCCCCGAACCGGCGATTCCCGACACCTTCGAGCCGCTGCGCGACGAGGAGGACGAGGACCTCTTCCAGTCCGCGGAGTCGATCGAGCCGATCCGCGAACTCTCGACCCGCCAGGTCATCGAACAGGCCCGCGCCACGGCTCGCGCCGCCCAGGACGCGAAGGCGGCCGCCCCGGCCAAGGTCCATGCCAAGATGAAGGCGGCGGCGTCGGGGCGCCTGTTCGCCGGCTTCGGCGGCCAGAAGACCAAGACCCCCGCGCGCTATTCGGCGCTGCAGACCGCCTTGCTGGTGGCCGGTGGCGCGGCCTTCATGAGCGTGGGCGCCGCCGGGCTCACCCTGATGCAGGCGCCCAAGGAACCGACCCCGGCGCCGGAGCCGATGGCGCTGACCCCGGACGGCTCGCCCGCTCGCGCTTCGATGGCGCTGAGCTCGCCTCTGCCCGCCCCGACGCCCAAGCCGCAGCCCGCCTTCGAGAAGGTGCGGGCCGACGTCGAGGGCTCGGTTCCCGGCGCCCTCGACACCCTGAAGTCCCTGGCCGAGGCCAACCACGCCCAGGCCCAGCTCTACCTCGCGCAGCTGTACGACGAGGGTGGGGCCGGCCTGTCGCGGAACCCCGCCGAGGCCCGCCGCCTGACCACGTCGGCGGCCGAGAACGGCGACGTGAACGCCATGCACAACCTCGGCGTCTACCTGTTCCGCGGCGAGGGCGGCCCCCAGGACCTGACCAGCGCCGCACAGTGGTTCGGCAAGGCCGCCGCCGCCGGCGTCGTCGAGAGCCAGTACAACCTGGGCCTGCTCTATCAGTCGGGCTCCGGCCTGCCCAAGGACCCGGTCCGCGCCCGCGCCTGGTTTGAGCGCGCCGCGGCCAAGGGTGACGACCAGGCCCGCAAGGCCCTGGTCGAGATGGGTCCCAAGCCGCAGCTCAAGCCTGTGAAGCCGACGGCGGTCGCGGCGCTCTCACCGGCGCACAACATGAACGTGCGCCAGACCCAGCTCGTCCTCACCCGGCTGGGCTATTACGACGGACCGCTCGATGGCCGGGCCAGCGTGGCCTATGACCGCGCCCTGTCGGAATACCGCCGCGACCAGGCTGGCGGCCCTCCGCTGGACGTCTACCAGCGTTGACGCTCGGAGCGTTTCCGACGAAGTGGAAGCCGGTTTGGCGGCACAAATGCTCCTCTTCCCGACATCCTTGAACGCGGCCCGACTTCGGCGGGTCGCCGTGCGTTCGGGCCCGAGGCGGCGGTAGGCGCGGGCGTGGACATCTACCTGCCCATCGCCCAGGTGGCCGTGAACGCCCCGCTGATCGTGCTCCTGGGCGCGGCGGTGGGGTTCATCTCCGGGATGTTCGGCATCGGCGGAGGGTTCCTGATGACGCCGATGCTGGTGTTCCTGGGGATCCCGGCGCCGGTGGCGGTGGCGTCGATGGCCAACCACGTGGCCGCCTCGTCCATGTCCAGCGTCCTTGCCTACGGACGCCGGCGCGCCGTCGATCTGCGGATGGGCGCGGTCCTGGCGGGCGGGGGCGTGGTGGGCGCCGTCGCGGGCGTCGAGCTGTTCCGCTGGCTGCGCCTGCTGGGCCAGGCCGACCTGGTGGTCTCGCTCTCGTACCTGCTGTTCCTGGGCGTGATCGGCGGCCTGATGCTGATGGAAAGCCTGGGCGCGATCCTGCGGCGGCGCCGGAACGAGCCCCCGCCGCCCCGCCGCGACCGCCGCCCGGTCTGGCTGTACGGCCTGCCGCTCAAGATGCGCTTCCCCAGATCGCGCCTCTACATCAGCGTGATCCCGCCCCTGGTCCTGGGCGCCTTCGTGGGCGTGCTGTCGGCGATCATGGGGGTCGGCGGCGGCTTCATCCTGGTGTCGGCCATGGTCTACATCCTGCGCATGCCCGCCGGCATGGTGGTGGGCACCAGCCTGTTCCAGATCATCATCACCACGGGGCTGACCGGCGTGCTGCAGGCGGGCCGCAACCAGACGGTCGACATCGTGCTGGCCACCCTGCTGCTGCTCGGCGGCACGGTCGGGGCGCAGTTCGGCGCCCGCGCCTCGTCGCGCTTCCGGGCGGAGGAACTGCGGGCGATCCTGGCCCTGATCGTCCTGCTGGTGGGCCTGCGGATGGGCCTGGGCTTGTTCCTAACCCCTGACGAGCCGTTCGTCCTGATGCCGGGGATGGGCTGATGGGGCCGCTCTTCGCCCTGGCGGCAGCCATCGTGCCGACGCCGCCCCTGCCGCCGGCCCCGGCCGCACAGTCCGCGCCGGTGATCTCGGCCGCCCTGACCGACACCACCGTCCAGGTGAAGTCCGACTTCCGCGGCGCCCGCATCGTCCTCTATGGCGCGGTGTTCGACGCCGCCGCCCGGCCGAGCGACGTGGTGGTCCTGGTCCGCGGTCCCGACCAGCCGGTGCGCCTGACCCGCAAGCAGAGGGTCGCCGGCCTCTGGATCAACAGCCGCCCCGTGGTGTTCCGTGGCGCGCCGGGCTTCTACCGGGCGGCGTCCAACCGCCCGCTGGACGACATCGCCAACTTCGGCACGCTGCGCCGGCTGGGAGCGGGCGTGGATCATCTGCCGATCAACGCGCCGGCCGAACAGCACATCGAGACCCGCTACGGCGTACGCGACGTGGTCGTCTCCAGCCTGGGCCCCGACTACTACGACTGGCGTCGCGCCATCGTGCGCCTGAAGGAGAAGGCCGGGCTCTACCATGAGGACGGCCGCGGCGTGCGCTTCGTCGACCGCGGGCTGTTCCGCGCCGAGATCGCCCTGCCCACCGGGGCGCCCACCGGGGTCTACCGGGCCGAGATCCTGCTGTTCCAGGACGGCAAGCCGGTCTCGCGCCGCTCGCGGACGCTGACGGTCGAAAAGGTCGGGGTCGAACGGGCTCTTTACGTCTGGGCCCATGACAGGCCATGGTCGTACGGTCTGGCAGCCATGGCGTTCGCGCTGGCGGCCGGTTGGGCGGCCTCGGCGGCATTCCGGAGAGACTGATTGCTCATGGATGACGTGCGACCCGCCGCCAGGGCGGAGTCCATTCCGGCAGCGCTTTGGGCCCTCGCTCTCCTGGGCCTCATGCCGTTCCCTATGGCGGCGCTGGCGTTCTGTTACGGCCCTGCGCCGTGGGTCACGCCGTCGCTATCCCTTCTGGTGGCGTGGTCGGCTGTGACGCTTGCGTTCCTGGGGGGCGTGCGCTGGGGCCTGGAAACGCGGGAACCCACGCCGCGCAACATGCGCCAGGCCTTCTCGGTTCTCTGCGCGGTCGCGAGCGTGGCGATCCTGTTGGCCCGCGGTCGCGCGCCCGACGCCTGGATCCTGGGTGGCTTCCTGGGCGCCTTCCTCATCCAGTGGCTCTTTGACCACCAGACGCCCAACAGCCCGTCGCGCTATCCGCTCCTGTCCACCGCTGTCACGAGCAGCGCCTGTGTCTCGCTGGGCTTGGCGCTGGAAAAGGCGATGAACGGGTAGGGGGAGCTCCCCGTTCGAATGCGGCTCCGCGGGGCCGCGGCAGCGGTTCCGCTTTAGCTCCGCGGCGCGTCCATCAGCTTGCCGCGCAGGCGGCGCATCCCGCCGAGCCATCGATCGTAGTCCGTAACCTTGCGCTGCATGTAGGTCAGCACAACCGGGTGGGGCAGGATCAGGAAGCTTTCGGCGGCCAAGCCTTCGATCACGCTCTCGGCCACGTCGTCCGGGGTGAGCACGCTGTCCAAGTTTTGGGGCTGAGGGCCACTGACCATCTGCCGGAGCAAGGCCGTTTCCACGCCCTGCGGGCACACCACGGAAACCTTGATGCCCTGATCGCCGTGCGTGATGGCCAGCGACTCCGCGAAGCCGATCGCCGCGTGCTTCGTGGTGGAATAGACAGCGCCGCCGATCTGCGAAAGCAGCCCCGCCGCGGAGACCGTGTTCAGGATATAGCCGCCGCCGCGGGCAGCCATTCCGGGCGTCACGGCGCGCGCGGCGTGCACATGGGCCATGACGTTGACGTTCCAGGCTCGCTCCCAGACCGCATCCGGAGAAGAGGCCGCGTTCTGATCGTCGGGGTCAATGGCGCCAATGCCCGCGTTGGAGCAGAAGAGATCGATGCGCCCGTGGCGGGCCTCGAGGTCGGCGACCATCGCGGCCACGGCCGCGCCGTCGCTGACATCGAGCGTCACAGCCTCGCCGCCGATCTCGCTGGCCACGGCTTTCGCGCCGTCACCGTTGCGGTCGGCGACCACGACCACCGCCGCGCCTTCGCGTGCAAACCGTCGGCACATCGCCGCACCAATTCCCTCAGCGCCGCCGGTGACGACGACGACCTTGCCTGAAACTTGCACCTTGGACCCTCCACTACGCACACGCGGACACGCCCAGGTCGCGGAAGCGCGACGCTCGTTTCTCGCCTGGGCGACGAGATAGTGCGATCTGCTCTGACAATAAAGCCGATCTGGATCGAGGGCGGGTCGCTTCAGCGCAGGCTGTCGCCGCCCATCTGTTCGAGCTCATCGATCCGCTGGCGGTAGAGGTTGACCATAGCCAGTCCTGCTGGTCGGCCGCCAACACGTCCTCGGGGGCGCCGGCCGTGATGCCGCCGCATAGGCCTGCTTCATCCGCCGGTCCAACCGCACCAGCCCTGGATCGTCGCAGACCATTGCCCGGGCCGGAGTGGGCGCGTCGCGGCACGCAATGGACGGGCGCGCCGAGGTGAGAGCTCAATCGCTCGTCAACTGCCGCCAGCCGACCGCGCGCACGCGCTGCGCACCCAGCGCTCCAGCCAACGGCGGGCGTACGAACATCCCGGCAAACGCAGCGTCGCGCACGTTCAACCCGCCGGCAAAGGCGCCAAAGGCCGGCAGGATCACTCGCTCGCCATCGGTGACGAAGCAGCGGCGCCGCACCGTGCCCCGCGGCGCACGGACCCGCACCGCCGGATGCAGGTGCCCCGCCACCTCGCCGGCCTGCGCACCCGCCTGGGGCTCGTGGCGGAGCACCAGTCCGGCGACCGCGACCTCATCTGCGGTCTCGCCCGGCAGTCCCTGCGGCCCATCGGCGTCGTGATTGCCGACCACCCAGACAAGACGCCGCCCCCTGGCGAGCGCCCGCAGCCGATCGGCGTCATCGCTGGCCAGCCGTCCCTCGCTCCTGCGATCGTGGAACGTGTCGCCCAGCAGCACCACCGCGGCGGGCGCCAGGGCCGCGACCTCGGCCTCCAGCCGCCCCAGGGTCTCGCGCGTGTCGTAGGGCGGCAGCATCTGGCCGCGCGCGGCATAGCTTGAACCCTTCTCAAGGTGCAGGTCGGCCACGATCAGCATCCGCTCGCCCGCCAGCCACAGCGCGCCCGAACACCGCATCACCACCTCGGCCTCGCGCACGCGGGTGGCCAACCCGCCGCAGTCGCTGGCGGCGAACCGGTAGGCATAGGGCGGGCTCACGTCGTTCACTGCAGGGCCTCTGCGATCAGGTCTTCCTCGGCCTCGGCGAGGATCATCTCGCCAGCCTGGCCCGGCGAGCGTTCCTTGCCGATCTCCAGCAGGATCGGCACCGAGAACGGGGACAGGTGGTCAAGGGGCGCGTGCCGGATCCGGCCCTTGATCCGCGCCAACATGTCGCCCAACCGCGCGACGTCGATGAGGCCGCTCGCCGCATCGGCCCTCGCGCAGCGCAGCAACAGGTGGTCCGGCTCGTGCCGGCGCAGCACGTCGTAGATCAGGTCGGTGGAGAAGGTGATCTGCCGCCCGGTCTTCTGCTGCTCGCCGGGGAACCGCTTCTCGATCAGCCCGGCGACGATCGCGCAGCCCTTGAAAGCGCGCTTCATCATGAAGCTCTCCTGGAGCCAGGATTCCAGGTCGTCGCCCAGCATGTCCTCGGCGAACAGCTCGTCGAAATTCAGCCGATCCAGCGGGTTGAGCGCCCAGATCGCCATGGCGTAGTCGTTGCAGACAAACCCCAGCGGTCCCACCCCCAGCCGCTCCAGCCGTTTCGTGAGCAGCATGGCGAGGGTCGTATGCGCGAGCCGCCCCTCGAAGGGATAGACCACCATGAAATTGCGCCGGCCCCGCGGGAAGGTCTCCAGCAGCATCTCGTCCTCGCGGACGATCAGCGACCGGTCCTTCTGCGCGCCCAGCCATTCGCGCACGTCGGTGGGCAGCACGCCCCAGTGGCTCTCGTCGAACATCAGCTGCCGCACGCGCTGGGCCAGGTAGGTGGACAGGGCGAACTTCGATCCGCCCCAGGACGGCATCTTGGGATCCTTGTGGGCCGCCGGCCGCACCAGGACGTCCAGGTTGGTCACGGCCACCAGTTCCCAGACCTGGCCCGCGAAGACGAAGGTGTCGCCGGGGTCGAGCATCTCCAGCATGCCTTCCTCGACCTCGCCGATCTTGCGGCCGCCCTTGTTCCCGCGCATCGCCAGCCGCACGGCAAGCATGGCGGGGCTGACGATGGCGCCCACGTTCAGCCGGTGCCGCTGCGCCACGTTCTGGTCCCGCACCTTCCATCGGCCATCGGGTAGCTGGATGATGCGGCGGAAGCGGTCGTAGCTCTTGAGCGCGTAGCCGCCGGTCGACACGAAATCGACCACCGCCTCGAAGTCCTCCCACGGCAGGTCGCGATACGGCCCGGCCGAGCGCACTTCGTCGTACA
>DASVNS010000363.1:0-1574 GCA_036383735.1 Phenylobacterium sp.
GACCGTGTCCTTGCGCGGCCTGGCCAGCGACCAGACGCTGGTGCTGGTCAACGGCAAGCGCCGGCACAACACCGCCATCCTGTTCGTCAACGGGACGACCCAGGCCGGTCAGTCACCGGCGGACCTCGACCTGATCCCCTCATCGGCGATCCAGCGGATCGAGGTGCTGCGCGACGGCGCGTCCGCCCAGTACGGATCCGACGCCCTGGCGGGCGTCATCAACATCATCCTGAAGGACACCGCCGAAGGGGGTTCGTTCACCGCCCTGGCCGGCACAACGCTGGAAGGCGACGGCGAGACGCTGCAGGGCTCGCTCAACTACGGCATGGGCCTGGGTGACAAGGCGTTCTTCAACGTGACCCTCGACGCCCGCACCACCAACCTGGTGGACCGCGGCAAGTATACGCCGGCCACTGCGACCCTCTATTTCCCCATTGCGCCCGGCGTGCCCGACCCGCGCGAGAAGACCATCGACCGCCACGTGTCCCATCCGGGCGCTCCGGCCTCGCAGCTCTACGCCCTGGGTTACAACACCGCCTGGGACGTGAGCGACGCCGTAAAGCTGTACAGCTTCGGCACGGTGTCGAGCCGCAACTCGGCCGCCTGGCTGACCTACCGCGCACCCAACGCATTCAACAATAACGCGACCGTCTATCCGGACGGCTACTCGCCGCGCCTGTTCCTCAAGGACCGCGACTACCAGACCGCGATCGGCGCCAAGGGTTCCGAGCTGTTCGGGTTCAGCTGGGACCTCTCGACGTCGCTGGCCCGCAACAAGGTCGACTACTTCGAGAACTCCCTGAACGCCTCGTATGGCCCGGCGTCGCCCACCTACTTCTACCTGGGCACGCTGACCTTCAAGGAATGGACCAGCAACGTCGATATCAGCCGCGAATTCGACCTCGGCCTGGCCAAGCCGATGTTCGTCGCCGCCGGCGCCGAGTACCGCGAAAGCAAGTTCACCATCACCGCCGGCCAGCACGAGTCGTACGACACCGGGCCGTTCAAGTACCCCGTCGGCCATCCCCTGGCGACCAATGCGGCCTCCACCGCCGGCGGCGCCAACGGTGTGTCCGGCTTCCCGCCGTCCACCGCGGGTAACTTCAAGCGGAACAACAAGGGCCTCTATCTCAACATCGAGCAGGCGCTCACCGACACCTTCGAGGTCTCGCTCGCCGGACGCTATGAGGACTATTCCGACTTCGGGACGGCCAGGACCGGCAAGGCCTCGCTGCGCTGGGAGCCGATCGACGGCTACGCCATCCGCGCCACCGCCTCCAGCGGCTTCCGCGCGCCGTCGCTGCAGCAGCAACACTATGGGTCGGCCAGCACGATCAACGTGGCCCTGCCTGGCCGTCCCGCCCAGCTCGGCCCGTCGCAGATCCTGCCGACCAACAACCCGGCCGCCATCGCCCTGGGCGCCAAGCCGCTCGAGCCGGAGAAGTCCACGAACTACTCCGTGGGCCTGGTCATGCAACCGCTGCCGGGCCTGAACGCCACGGTGGACGTCTACGAGATCGAGATCCGCAACCGGATCCTGCAGAGCGAGCAGCTCGGCCCCAACGCGGCCGTCA
>DASVNS010000364.1:0-6355 GCA_036383735.1 Phenylobacterium sp.
GCAGCAGCCCCAGGTCGGACGGGTTGAGGGGCGAGGCCTCGATCCGCACCACCACCTCATCGCCCGTCGGCTGGCCCACGGCCACGCTCGCCAGGCTGAGCTCCAGCTCGCCACTCGATTTGATGGTCGACCGAAGTTGCAGCCCGGTCTCTGGAATCACGGCCATGACGCCTCCCTTTCGTTTTACGTTGTCAGCCGATGCACATGGCCGTTCGAACGGGCTTTGCCAAGGCGCCGGAACGGCATCGCAGAAAATGCAGGAAGTCGGGGCAACCGTACGAGATGCGTCAGACGCAAGAAAGGCGGCCCTTGCGAGCCGCCTCTGCCGCTTCTTGTGGTCCGCGCGGGACCCGAAGATCCCGGAAGCGCCGCGGGGGCCCCACGCCCAGGCGATCAGCTTGCCGATCGCCGTTACGATTTTTTCCCCCAGAGCGCGCGGCCGGACAACCCCCCTGAGCCGATGCGCCGCATTTCGCCATCCGGCTGTTGCCGGTCCGCCACGCCGCGAAATGGCCCCATTCCGGACCCGCGCCGGCCACAGCGCGCCGGCCTTTTGCGTCTGTCGGCTGACCTGCATCCGGTCTGGATCCTGAACAGCCCCCCCAGCCCCCCCGATCGGGCGCCGGGTCAGCCGACGACCTTGCACATCGCAGCCGCGCGTCAGCGAACGGCGACGACCTCGACCTCGGCGGTCCCGACCGTCGCGGTGTCGCCGACCCCCTTGCCCAGCAGCGCCCGCGCCAGGGGCGCGACATAGCTGATGCTGCCCTTCGCCGGGTCGGCCTCGTCCTCGCCCACGATGCGGAAGGTCTGCCGCCGCCCGTCGCCGCGTTCGATCTCCACGGTCCCGCCGAACTGCACCGTGTCGCCCGCGGGCTCGGGCTCCGTCAGTTGCGCGCTCCCGCGCCGCGCCGACCAATAGCGCAGGTCGCGGGTCGCCCGGGCCATGGCTGTGCGATCGGCGGCGACGCCACCCTCGGCCTGGGCCGCGGAATAGGCCGCGCGCGCCGCGGCCAGTTCGGCCTCGATCGCCGCCAGTCCGCTTGCGGTCACGAGGTTGGGATGCGGCGAGATCGGCCGGTCGGGCAGGTCTGCCGCCTGCGCCTCGTAGTCTTCCTCACGGGTGAATGCGACAGCCATGCCGCGATCCTAGGCCCCCACCGCTCGCGCGCAAAGCCGGACAATCCCCGCGACGAGACCAGCCCGCGCCGCTAGAGCCTTTCTGGATCAGGTGGAATCACCTGATCCAGATAAAAAGGCTCGAATTCAAAACTTTAGAGCGTGACAGCCTGAACCGGTATCCATTTCAGGCCGTCACGCTCTAGGTTCCGCGGAGCGGAGGACTCACATGGCCGGTCTCAAGGACAAGCGCGGCTTCATCGACAAGGAACGGCTGGACCTCTCCGAGCGCAAGGCCGTCGAATACTGGATGAAGCGCTGGGGCGTCACCAAGGACCAGATCACCGCTGCTCACCGCAAGGTCGGCCGGCTGACCAAGGATATCGCCGCCGAACTCGGCAAGAAGCGTTAGCGGGTCCGTCGGCCGGCGGCGAAAGCCCCGGCCCGAGAGCCGGGGCTCGGTCCCGCTGGCGCGGCGGGATCTACGCGAGCGCCAGGGCTCGCCGACGGCGGCGCAACGCCACGCCCAGACCGCCGAAGCCCGCGATCGTCAGCGCCCAGGAGGCGGGCTCCGGCACGACGGTGGGCAGGAAGGTCGCCGTGCCGCTGAACACGGCCTCCGCGCCGCCTGTTCCGGAGATGACCAACAGTTGCGGGCCGCCCTCGACCACCGGGAACGGCCCGTCCAACGCCATCACCCCGTTGCCGCCGCTGCCGTCGGGCGTGTTCGTGAAGTCCACAGGCGCGCCGTTGAACGTGAACGTGCTCACCGTCAGCGAACTGTTGATGACAAAGCCGATGGAGCTCAGGCTGAAGCCCACCGAGCCGTTCGGCAGTTCGAAGGCGAAGGTGTCGGTGAAGGTGTCGCCGACGTAGCTGTGGGTCGTGGTGGTCTCACCCGGAACGGTTTCCGCTCCATCGGTCCCCAACCCATTGTCGCCGAACACCACGGAAATTCCGCCGGTGGCCGATGTCGTCCACGGATCGACATAGGTCGCCGCCGAAGCGCCGCCAGCCGCCAGGGCGAGCCCGACCACTGCCGTCGAACGCGCGAAAAGCTTGAGCATCGTTGTCATCCAAAAGCCCCTTCCAGCCACAGAACGTGACGATAATGCACGGAATACGTGTGTCTATACAACCGTGATTTCGGCGGCTAAGTTCCGGGAATGTCGCAGGAAGGCGACGGTGGGCTCCGCGTCCGCCATGCGCCACGACGCGAAGGCCCCCGGTCCATGGGACCAGGGGCCTCGATAGCCTGCCGTGACGCGATCCGCCGCCTATTGCGGAGTCGCGGGGTTCGGCGTCTCGGTGGTCGGCGCGGCTTCTGGGGCGGTGGTCGCCGGCGACTGTGGAACGGCGGCCGGTGCGGCGCTGGCCGGGGGCAGGATCACCAACGGCGGGTTGACCTGGGTCGGCGCCATCTCGGCTGTAGCGCTGCCTGAGTACGGCTGCGGGCCGTCGGGCAGGGCAGCCGTGGCGCTGGCGTTCACGCCTTCGGTCGAAGCGCTGGGCGCAGCGGCCGGACGCACGCGCGCTGCGCGGGTCCGAGCCGATGTCCTGGGGGTCTCGGCCACCGGAGGCGGGGTTACCTGCGACGCCGCGGCTGGCGGGGTCATCGCGTTCGCGGCCAGCTGCCCGGGGCCCGCCGTAGCCGGACTTGCGGCGGGCGCGATCGGCGCCGTAGCGACCTCGGGGGTTGCGGAACCGGGGGTCAACTCGGGCGCCCGCGCGTTATCGTCGCGGCTCATGTACCAGCCGGTGGCGCCCAAGGCGCCTAGAACCACGAGCCCCGCGGCGATGGCGGCGGGCGCCGCGCTCCTGGAGGCGTGGTCGCGGGTGGTGACGTCCGGGGTTCGGTCCACGCCGATCGGCGACACCGGTCCGGCCTCCCCGTCGGGGCTCGATGGGGTCAGGGCCACCTCGTCTGAACGCGCATCGTCGCGGTAGAGAGGTGAACTGGCGATAGGACCCGGCGCGGCGGTAGCCTGCGCGGGGTTGTCGAACGCGGCGGTGTCCAGCGCCGTGTCATCCCGCTCGGCGAAGATCCGGGGCTCAGGCGTCGCCTGCACGGAGGGGGCCTTGCGGGAGCCGAAGCCCTTCTTCTTGCGGCTTCGCTCCCAGATGGGGTTGGCTGCGAACATCGGGCCGTCCTGGTCGATGGCCGGCTTGTCGGGCTCTCGTCCGTCGGGATCCGTTGACATTTCGTTCCCTCTAAGAATGCATAGAGAAGACAGAACGAAGTTACTGATCCCGGGTTCCCTGGAAAGCTGCGCCGTCAGGCCTGAAGGTCTGCCACATAGCGTTCAATTACATGGTTTTGGCGGACGAATTCTCGACATTATCCCGCCAAATCACCGCCATGATCGGCGCGGGCTGCGTGGGCTTGGCATCATCTCCGGCCGCCTGCGTTGCTGTGGCCGCTTGACCGGCGGGACCGGCGCTCGCCAAGGTCAGGGTGCGACGGGAGGTGCGGATGCGGCTCAATGCCAGGCTCAAGCGCGACTGGCGGTTCTGGAAGGGACTGAGCAGGACCCTGAAGCGGGTCAAGACGATCGCGCGGAATTCGAACCATCTGGTCTGCGACGATATAGAGGCGGCGGTCGCCCAGTGGCGCGAGCGGCCGGCCATCACCTTCGAAGGCCGCACCGTCACCTACGGCGAGCTCGACGGGATTGCGAACCGCTACGCCCACTGGGCGAAGGGCCTGAACCTTCGGCGCGGCCAGACCGTGGCGCTCTTCATGCCCAACCGGCTGGAATACTTCGCGATCTGGTACGGCCTGTCCAAGGTCGGGGTGGTCACCGCGCTGATCAACAACCAGCTGTCCGGCTTGGCGCTGGCCCACTGCCTGGAGATCGCCCAGGCCAGCCACGTCATCGTGGATCCCGAGACCTCGCCCGTCTTCGAGCAGGCGCGTCCGCTGCTGGAGCGCCCGATGCAGCAGTGGATCCTGGGTCCGGCGCACGGCGGGCAGAGAGATCTCGTCCAGGCGCTGAAAAGCTGCAGCCAGCTCCCGCCGGACCGCTCGGTGCGCGAGGACATGACCGCCGCCGACACCGCGCTGCTGATCTACACGTCGGGCACCACGGGCATGCCCAAAGCGGCGCGCATCACCCACATGCGGGCCCAGCTCTACATGCGTGCGTTCGCCGGGGCGACAGGCGCCCGGCCCACCGATCGGATCTATGTCACCCTGCCGCTCTACCACGCCACAGGCGGGCTCTGCGGGATGGGGGCGGCCCTGCTGAACGGCGGCTCGGTGGTGTTGCGGCGCAGGTTCTCGGCGAGCCACTTCTGGAGCGACGTCGCCGACCAGGGCTGCACGATGTTCGTCTACATCGGCGAGCTCTGCCGCTACCTCGTGAACCACGAACCGGACGAGAACGAGACCCGCCACAAGCTGCGCCTCGCCTTCGGCAACGGCCTGCGCCCGGATGTCTGGCCCACCCTGAAGCAGCGCTTCCGCATCCCGGAGATCCTGGAATTCTACGGCTCCACCGAGGGGAACGTCTCGATGTTCAACTTCGATGGCCGCGAAGGGGCGATCGGCCGGATTCCGGCGTGGCTGCGCAGCCGGTTCAACGCCCGCCTGGTGCAGTTCGACGTGGAGAGCGAGCAGGTGATCCGCGGTCCCGACGGGCTCTGCATCGAATGCGGCCCAGGCCAGGTGGGGCAGTGCGTTGGGATGATCGGCGTCGGCGACGCGCGCACCGAATTCTCCGGCTACCTCGACCGCGCCGCCTCCGAGAAGAAGGTCCTGCAGAACGTCTTCGCTCGCGGCGACGCCTGGTTCGCCACCGGCGACCTGATGCGGATGGACGCCGACGGCTACTTCTACTTCGTCGACCGGGTCGGCGACACCTTCCGCTGGAAGGGCGAGAACGTCTCGACGAGTGAAGTGGCCGAGCGCCTCCAGGCCTTCCCGGGCGTGGCCCAGGCGAGCGTCTACGGCGTGGAAGTGGACGGGGCCGACGGCCGCGCCGGCATGGCCGCCCTGGTCGTCGACGGCGCCTTCGACGCCAAGGCGTTTGGCGAGCACGTGGCCCGCGAGCTGCCGATCTGGGCCCAGCCCTTGTTCGTCCGCATCCTGCCCCACCTGGACACCACCGGCACCTTCAAGGTCCGCAAGCTGGACCTGGCGGCCGACGGCTACGATCCGGCGAAGATCAAGGGTCCGCTGTTCTTCCACGATCGCAAGAAGGGCTACGTGAAGCTGACCAAGATCGGCTACCAGAAGATCGCCGACGGGATCGCGAAGGTGTGAAAATCCCGGGGCCGAGACGGCTCCGCCCTTGGTCGCGTGGCGCAAAGTGCCATCATTGCGGCGTGTCAGGCTATCGCTACCGGCATGCTAGCGGCGTAGGCTGTATCCTCGCACCTGCCTCAAGACAGGCGACGGGAGGAAATCATGGCCGACGGCGACGTCGCGCAACCGCCGGGAGACCGCGCCGGGTCCGGTCCGCCGGCCGCCGGTTTCATCGCCCGCCTGTTGATGTTCCTGGCCCAGATCCTGCCGTTTCTCGTCGGGGTCGGATTCTTCGCGCCGCTGATCACGCAGCTGATCGAGCGCGCGCTGCCCGAGGCGGCCCACGCCCAGTGGCCCCTGCTCGTCGGCCTGGCGATCGGCGGGTCGTGGGGCGCGGTCGCGAACCTGAGAGGTCGGTGGCTATGAGCGTTTCCGCAACTGTGCACGACCGCGATCTCAGCGGGCTCTCGAGCCAGGAGTTGCAGCGGCTCGAGCGTTCGATCGCCGACCAATTCATGGGCGGCCTTCCGTGGGGCTCCATCACCTGGGCGTTCGTGAACCTGGCGGTCTGGCTGTCGCTCTGGCCACTGACCCTGTCGGGCATTCTTCCCCTGTGGGCGGCGGCGCCCATCGCGACGGTGAACGTGATCCTCGCCTATCTGCCCTCGCACGAGGCGCAGCACAGGATCATCGCACGGGAAGGCGAGCCGCTGTTCTGGCTGAATGAACTCGTGGGTCACTTCTCGCTCATCCCCATGGCGATGACCTACGAAGCCGGCCGCCTCACGCACTACGAGCATCACAAGCACAGCAACGATCCGCTTCTCGACCCGGACGTCCACACCAAGTCCGACAGCGCCTGGCACATGGTGGCCAAGGAAATCGCCGACATGCGGAACGTCGTTCCGAAGACGGGCGTGTTTTATGGCCAGGCGCTGGCGCGGCTCGGGACGGAGGACGCCCAGCGCGCTGGCGCCGCGGCCCTCGTCT
>DASVNS010000365.1:0-5418 GCA_036383735.1 Phenylobacterium sp.
ATCCTAGGTCGATCCGGCAGGCACGAACAGGTACCCGGCGCCGCGCACGGTCTTGATCGCCTGCGGCGTCGTCGGATCCACCTCCACCTTCTTGCGCAGGCGGGTGATCCGCGTGTCGATCGAGCGGTCGAAGCCGTCGGAGTCCTTATGGTGCGCCAGATCGAGGAGCCGGTCGCGGCTGAGCACGCGATTCGGATTGCGGGCAAAGGCCTCCAGGAGGTCGAACTCCATCGCGGTGATCGGGACCGCGCTGCCGTCGGCTGCGTAGAGGCTGCGCCGTTCGAGGTTGAGGACGCAGCGGCCGATCCGCACCTCGCCGCCCATCGTCGCGGCCGACACCTCTCCCGGGGCCACGCGGCGCAGGACCGCGCGCACCCGGGCCAGCAGTTCGCGCGGTTCGAACGGCTTGGCGATGTAGTCGTCGGCGCCGATCTCGAGCCCCACGACCCGATCGACGCTGTCGGAGTTGGCGGTCAGCATGATGATGCCTAGCCGCCCGCCACCGTGGCGAAGATCGCGGGCGATGGAAAGGCCATCCTCGCCGGGCATGTTCACGTCGAGGATGACGAGGTCCACAGCGCGGTCGGTCATCAGCCCGCGCAGGGCCGCGCCCCCGTCCGCCTGGCTCACCGCGTACCCGTTCCGCAGCAGGTACTCCTGGACGGTGTCGCGGACCATCTCCTCGTCGTCGACCACGACGATGTGCGCGTTCCCGCTCATGCGAGCTCTTCCCCCGTCACCCAGACACAATTGTAACACGACGCCGTTCGCCGCGGCACACGACTGACACGGGGGGCGCCCAATGGGTGCGGCGCCCCAAACAAGCGGCGCCCTACGTCCTGCTTGGCCAAGCTTGTGCTTCAAGGCGCGGAAGTGGTGGAGGTCCTTCCGGCCTAGGCCGTCTCGTCCGCGCGGATTCGAACGAGAAAGTCGGCCACGCTGGCCGGCGTGAAGGGCTTCTCCAGGTAGGGACGGCCCGACTCTTCCAGGAACCTTGCCGCCCCGGCGCCCAGGGTGTCGCCCGTGACGAAGCCCACTCGTGCGCACAGCTCCGGCCGCGACGCCTGCAGCCAGGCGAACAGGCCGGGGCCGTCGAGACCCGGCATCCTGATATCCGAGAGGATGATGTCGAAACGCTCGCCGTTCAGCGCCTGTTTCGCTGCATGCCCATCGGCCGCCGTGGAGACGTCGAAGCCCTGGCGGGCCAATAGCTCGGCGAGGGTCTCGGAGACGGTCGCCTCGTCGTCCACCACCAATGCCCGGCCGCCTTTCGCCGCGGGGAGGGCCGTCCGCCGTTCGGCCGGCTGCGGTGTCGCGGGCTGGCTGGGGAGTTCGATCTCGAAGGTCGCGCCGGCGTTTGACGGCATCAGCCGGAGGTGGCCGCCATGTGCCTTGACGACCCCCAGGGAAAAGCTGAGCCCGACGCCGGTGCCTTGCCCGGTCCGCTTGGACGTGAAGAACGGATCGAAGATCCGGCTCGCGATCTCGGCCGGGACGCCGGGGCCGTTGTCGGTCACCCGGATCGACACCGAGCCGGGCGCGCGGCCGCAGCGGGTCGACACCTCAAGCCGACGGACGCCCGCCTGGCTCTCCAGCGCCTGCTGGGCGTTGACGATCAGGTTCGCGAGCACCTGGTGCAGCAAGTCGACGTCGGCCATGAGCTCGGGCAGGTCGCCCGCCAGGTCGAGGCGCACCTCGACGCCGCTGGTGCGCAGGCCGTAGTCGGTCAGGTCGAGCACGCCGCGCACGAGTCGGTTGACGTCGACCTGCGAGCGGTGCGGTTTGCCCTGCCGCGCCATAGCCAGGAACGTCTGGACGATCTTGCCGCAGCGTTCCGCGGCCGCGCGGATCTTGCGTGCGCGCTCGGCGAGCGGCGTGCCGGCGGTATCCTCTTCGAGCATCACCGCCTGGCCGATGACCGCCGACAGCGGGTTGTTCAGCTCATGGCTGACGCCGGCCAGCAGCGACCCCAGGGCGGCAAGCTTCTCAGCCTGGTGCAACGCGTCGCGTGAGCGTTCCAGCTCCGCCTCGGCCAGCTTCTGGGCGGTGATGTCGCGCATGTAGGCCACGAACACGGAGTCGCCCGCGCCGCTGGTCCGCACGATCGCCAGTTCGAGCGGGAATACCTCGCCATCGGCGCGCAGGCCTTCGATCTCGATGCGCTGACCGACCATCCGCGGCGGCGCGCCGCCGGCGAGCCGGGCCATGCCGGCCTCGTGGGCGGCGCGGTGAGCGTGGGGGATGATGGTGTCGGCGAGACTGCGGCCGACGGCGTCGGCCCGGGCCAGTCCGAAGGTGCGCTCGGCCGCTGGGTTGAACTCGACGATGAGGCCGTGGGCGTCCGCCGCGACGATACAGTCCAGCGCGGCGTTCATCACCGCCGACGTGAACCCGCTGGAGTCCGGCATCTCATTCCCCCCGCCAGCACCCTGGCGAACCCCATTCTGCGGCGGTTGCGCGAGAAATGGAAATTGCTGAACAACGCAGCGCGGGGCCACTGAAACAATTGCAACACTTCTCACGGCGGCGCGACACCGGGCTCTGACGCAGCGGGCGCATTCACTCTCCAACGGCAGCACCTGCCACATTCATTTCGGGGAGAAGACCAATGTCGACGAAGACCCTCTATGGCTCGCAAAATTCGGACACGATCACCGTTGGCTCGATCAATTGGGACGCGGGCGACGACTACGTGATCTACGCTTATGGCGGCAACGACACGCTCAACCTGCACGTGGACGGCACGCTCTGGGTGGATGCCGGCGCGAATGACGATGACATCGATGTCGGCGGGTCCGGCTCCGCGACGGTTTATGGCGGCGCGGGTAACGATGACCTGGAGCACGACGAAAACTATCTCGATGACGGCGTGGTCAAGTTCTATGGAGGCGACGGCAACGATTGGCTGACCAGCTACGTGAACGGCGGCGACGTCCTGGACGGCGGCGCAGGCGACGATCACATCGACCTTGCAGAGGGTAATAAAGGCGTCGGCGGCGCCGGCGACGACACGTACAACCTCGATAATATCTTCGATCCCTACACGTCGCAGTACGATGTCACAATCGTTGAGGGCGCGAATGGCGGCCATGACGTGATCGAAGCGAACTTCAGCGAATTCCATTTCTTCGCGAACGTAGAAGAATACCACGCGCTCTACACGAAAGACGTCAAAATTTACGGCGACGACGCCGATAATATTGCATCCCTTTCCGGCGGCAACGACTACGCGAAGATGGGAGGCGGCAACGACAACGTCGATGGCAGCGGCGGCAATGACACGGTGTACGGCGATGCCGGCGACGACGCGGTGGCCGGCGGCACGGGAGATGACTGGATCGCCGGCGGGACCGGCAATGACATTCTGAAGGGAGGCCACCTCAGATATGGCGTTGCCGGCGCCCCTGACGGCTACGACACGCTGAATGGCGAGGACGGCGACGACCAACTCTATGGCGGAGAGGGCACGGATTACCTCTCGGGAGGCGCCGGCAATGACCTTCTTTTCGCAGATTACTCAGGCTTTGGCTGGGATACCATGGTCGGCGGAACCGGCAATGACACCTTTCTGACCGATGGCGCGGACACCATCATCGAATATTCCAACCAGGGCATCGACACGATCAGTTTCCTGGGGACGACCTACACGCTCGGGGCAAACATCGAGAACCTGGTTCACGGCGATCACCCGCATGGAACGCTTTACAACGCGCACGAGACCACGATCACCGGCAACCTTCTTGCCAATTCCATCACCGGCAACGAGTACGCCAACGTCTTTGACGGCGAGGCCGGCGCTGACACGCTGAGCGGTATGGGCGGCAACGACGTACTGCGCGGCGGTGAAAATGACGATCGGGTTTACGGCGATGACGGCGACGACCAGCTTTACGGCGATGCCGGCAACGACCGGGTCTATGGAGGGGCGGGGGTCGATGCTGCGTATGGCGGGACGGGCGACGACGAACTGGCCGGCAACGCGGGCGACGACTTCCTGGTGGGGGAAGACGGCAACGACACCATGTACGGCGGCAGCGAGAACGACTATCTCAACGGCGGTCGGGGCTATGACAAGCTGTATGGCGAAGATGGGAACGACACCCTCCGCGCCGGCGGGCTGAGCGACAATGTCTATGGCGGCAACGGCAACGACTCGTTGTACGGCGAGGCCGGCGACGACTTCCTGTGGGGTGGCGCAGACAGCGACAGGTTTGTCTATTTGAACCTGACCGACAGTCAGATCGGCCTCGGCATCGACAAGATCATGGATTTCAACCCTCTCCAGGACAAGATCGACGTGACGGCGATTGATGCCAATGCGCAACTGCTGGGCAACCAAGCGTTCACCTGGGCGGGCATGAGCATGCCCACCGCGCACGCCGGCAACCTCTGGGGCCAGGCCTTCCAGGCCAATGCCTATGGGCCCGAGTTCGTGCGGGTCTATGGCGACGTGAATGGCGATGGCTTCGCTGACTTCCAGATCGATGTGCTCGGCCGAACTTCGCTGGACGCTTCCAGCTTCATGCTCTGAACCTGCCGCGTAAGAAGGCGGAGCGGGGTCGCCTGGCGCGGCCCCGCTTTGCGAAAAAAGCACTGCTGGATCGGAGCGGGGATAGCCAACGTCTATTTCCCGGAGTGGGGCCGACGTCCGCTGATGGAGCATCGCTGACCTCGATGCTGCGCTCGCCAGAATGGCCGCGACGGGGCGACCTCACCCCACGTCTCGCGGCCGGAACCGGACTTCGGTCCTCCCCATCGGCCGGTCGGATGCTCCACCCCCCAGCCCACCGCCCGCCACAAGCTCTGCCGGCCGGTCGATGATCAGCGCGGCGCCGGCGGCGGTGAGTTCGGCTCGGCTGCCGTAGCCCCAGAGCACGCCGAGGGTGGGGATGGCGTGGCGGGCGGCGGCGAGCACGTCGTGCTTGCGGTCGCCGACCATGGTGACCTGGGCGGGGTCGAGGCCTTCGACGGCCAGGATGTGGGCGATGAGGTCGCCTTTGTCCTCGAGGCGGCCGTCGAGTTCCGGCCCGTACACCGCCGCCAGATAGGGCGAGAGGCCGAAGTGGTCGACGACCCGCTCGGCGAACACGCGGGCTTTGGCCGTGCATAGGATGAGGTTCGTGCCTCGGGCCAGGTGTTCGGCGAGGGCGGCTGTGACGCCCGGGTAGACCTGGGCCTGGTGGAGGCCCACGCGCCACCGGAGTGCGAGCCGCGCTTGCCTGGCAAAAGGCCCGGGATCGCTCCCGGGCCTTCGCATTTCCAACCGTGGGGTCGGGTGGCTACTCGACGACCTCGGCCTCTTCGGCCGGGCTTTCGACGATCGGGGCGCCGGGTTCGCGTTCCTCGCCCTCGATCTCGAAGGCCAGCTTGCCGTCCTTCAGGATGACCTTGACGTGGCCGCCCTTGATCAGGCGTCCG
>DASVNS010000366.1:0-8426 GCA_036383735.1 Phenylobacterium sp.
GTGACATAGGGCGAGTTGACGACCTGCCTCATGAAGACGATTTCGGCTTTATGTTGAATAACGTAATCCAGGTACGCCTTGATCATGCGGTTGAACGCAGCCCGCAGCGGCAGCCCGTCATCACGCAGGACGA
This sequence comes from Phenylobacterium sp., assembly GCA_036383735.1. GTDB lineage: Bacteria > Pseudomonadota > Alphaproteobacteria > Caulobacterales > Caulobacteraceae > Phenylobacterium. Next base: position 134 of record DASVNS010000366.1, read on the forward strand.
AAGCGGAAAAGGCCTGCTTGGTACGCAGGTACAGGGCCTCGATAAGCGCATCCTTGCCGCGGAAGTAGATGTAGACGGTGCCGGTCGCGACGCCGGCCCGCCGCGCCACCGCCTCGATGGACAAGCCAGCCAGCCCCACCGCCTGGATCTCGTCCAGGGCGGCGCGAAGGATATCCTGCGCCTTGGCCTCGTCCTTTTGCCTCATGGCCATGAAGTGAATTTTCTTTCACTTTGGCGCAAGCCATTTTCCGCGACCGCCATGACCTGACGCACCTGGTCCAGGGAGACGTCCCGATCGACATCATCCGCCTGGAGGCTCGCGGAGCGTCGCAGTAGCGGCGGTCGGCCCGGTATTCCCCGCCGACAGCACGACGCCGGCGGTTGGCCGCCGGCGTCGTTCACGGGCTCGGCGAGAAGCCGGGCGTCATAGTCAGTGAAGGGTCGCCTCGCCCCTACGCGGCCGATGCGAACAGGGTGCGACGCCGGCGCATCAGCGCGCCCACGCCACCGAAGCCCACAATCATCAAGGCCCAGGACCCCGGCTCCGGTATGGCGGCCGCTAGACCGCCAAGCCGCAGCTGACCCAGCGCCACCTCGTTGCTGGTTCTGAATTCGATGCTGGAGATCACCTGGCCGTTCGTCGCGACGAAGTTGAAGAACTGGTCGTTGGTGATCCCGCTGAACGCCTCGGTCCAGTCGGTGCCCCCGCCATCCACCCCTGTCAGGGTGATGTTCCACGGCTGCGGCGGACCGCCACCGTTGGGGACGTTGATGTTCAGCTCGGCGTTCGTGAACGTCGATCCCGGCGTCGTGATATGGAGGAAGCTCAGCCCATCGTCAGCCGTGCCGACCACCCAGGCCTGAGCCGGCCCCCCTGTGGCAATGATGTTTTCCTCGCCCGTCAACAGTACGGTCCAGCCGTCGTTGCTCTTCCCGAGGATGCTCAGATCGCTGCCGTCATCAGCCGCGTCGAGCAGGATGGTGTCGAGATTGCCCGGGACGTTGCCCAGGACGATGTCGATGTCGGCGAAAGCAGGTGCGGCGACAGACAAGACAGCGACGGCCGCACCTGCCGCGAGGATCGATCGAAAGGTCATCATTGCACCCCTACGGCTGTGGGAGCTCGCGCGTTTGGTTTAGGATAACGCGGGCTTTCGAATGGAGTTATCCAAACCCGAGCTGAAGACCGACGCAAGCGAATCTTGCTGATAACTTGGTCACACAAAGAAATAATGTCGCGATGGAACGATGTCTTCGGAGACGTTCTTGGCATAATTTTGTTACACTCAAGCTATCAATTGACACGTCGAAAGGGCCGATACCCAACATATGAAGGGCTCATGACAAATAGAGCCGACGATTAGTCACACGCCCAGGTAGCGCCTATCTTTAGGTGAATGGCGCTAGAGGCATTTACTGCGAGTTGTATTTGCTATTGAGGCGGTGGGGGCAGTTGCGATCCGACGATCGCGCGACCAAGCTGGTGGCCGTCAGCCGTCGCGCTTTGCGGCCGGCAGGAACGCACACGGGCCGGAGCCGCTCATGAACCGCTTCTGGACCCTGTCCGACCAGCCCGTCGGGCCCTGGCCGCAGGCCGACACCTTCGAACTCGTCGAGGCTCCGATGGCGACACCCGCCTCCGGCCAGGCGCTGACGCGTACGATCTACGTGTCGCTCGATCCGTACCAGTGGGGCTACAAGCGCCGCGGCGTCGAACCCCGAGGGGCGCCATGTCACGCCCGCACGGTGTCGCAGGTGGTCGAGAGCAAGATCGACGGCCTCGCCCCGGGGGACTTCGTGTTCGACCTGAATGGCTGGGCTGCCTATGGCCTGATGGGCGAGGGCGTCGCGCGACCCGCCTACATGGTCCCGCGCAAGCTGGATCCGGCACGGGGACGTATCTCGCTGGCGGTCGGGGTGCTCGGTATGCTCGGGCTGACGGCCTACGCCGGGATGGTCGTGCAATGTCACCCCGAGGCCGGTGAGACGGTGGTGGTTTCGGCCGCGTCCGGTGGCGTTGGCCAGATCGCGGGCCAACTCGCACGGCTGCGGGGCGCGCGGGTGGTGGGCATCGCCGGCCGCCCGGAGAAGTGTCGGTTCGTTACCGAGGAGTTGGGCTTCGACGCCTGTGTCTCACACCTCAGCCCCACCTTCGCCGACGACCTGAGGGCCGCCTGCCCGACCGGCGCGGACGTCTATTTCGAGAACGTGGGCGGTCCGGTCTTCGACGCGGTCCTCCCGCTGCTGAAGCCGGGCTCCCGTATGACCATCTGCGGCCTCATCGCCCACTACGGCGACGCACCGGACGCCAACGCCGGCGAGCTGGAGGCCGCGCGGGCGAGGGCGCGAGGCGCCTTGGTGCAGAACCTCTTCGTCGGCGACTATGTGGAAAGCCATCATGACGCGTTCCTGCGCGACATGGCTCCCTGGGTCGCCCAGGGAAAGGTGCGTTATCGCGAAGACATCCGCGAAGGGCTGGAGACCATCCCCGCCGCATTCGCCGAAATGCTGCAGGGTGGGAACTTCGGCAAGATGCTGGTGCGGGTGGCCGACGATCCGACGCTGTAGAGCCTCCGGCTATGCCGCCGCGCCTCGCGCGCCAATCTTCGTTTTTACCGCTAAGTCTCAAGCGCCCGCTTCAGGAGTTCCAACGCGGCGGCCGAGAAGGCGCGCATGTTCGCCGACCGATCGCTCGATCCGGTCTCGATCGTGAGAACGGCCTCGAACGGGCCGGACACCGCCACGCAAGTGTGCCCCGCCGCGTCGCCGTAGGGATTGCCGGTCGGCCCCGACGCGCCGGTCTCGGACAGCCCCCAGGTCGCGCCATAGCGCTCCACCTGGTTGCGCGCGAGCAGCATGGCATAGGGCTCGCTCGCCGATCGGACGCCCCGCAGCGCCTCACGCGGAATGTCGGTCAGCAGCACCCGCGCCTTGGGCGTGTAGACCACCGCCCCACCCAGAAAATAGGCGCTGGCCCCAGGCACGCTCAGCAGCGCCGCCGAGATCAGGCCGCCGGACGAGCTTTCCGCCACCGCGATCTTTTCCCCGCGCGCCTTCAGCGCCTCGCCGATCCCGGCTGCCAGGGCCTCCAGTTCATCCATGTCGTCCTCGCTCTTGGTCAAACACCTGTTCGGTGGCCATGATGCCGTCAATCGACAGAAAGCCATACTGCCGGGAGGATATTCATGGACGCCCAGTCGCAATGGACCGGTCTTGACGCCGGCCGCCTGGAACGCATCGCCGAGCATCTGGAGCGCAACTATATCGGCCCGGGCAAGATCGCCGGCTGCCAGGTCGGCGTCGCCCGCCACGGGCACCTGGCCTACTTCCGCTCGTTCGGCTCCATGGATCTCGAGCGCGGCAAGCCAACCCGCGACGACACCATCTATCGCATCTATTCCATGACCAAGCCGATCACCTCGGTCGCCCTCATGACCTTGTACGAGCAGGGCTATTTCCAGCTCAACGACCCGGTGTCGCGCTACGTGCCGTCCTGGAAGAACCATCGCGTGTGGGTTTCCGGCGAGGATGAGGCGATGCAGACCGAGCGGCCGGTACGCCCGATCACCTTCCGCGACGTGCTCAGCCATACGGCGGGCCTCACCTACGGTGGCGGCCTGCCCGGCATCGGCATCCAGCACCCGATCGACAAGATCTACCAGGCGCTCGACATCCGCTCGTTCGGCGGCGTGGACACCATGATGGACTTCATGGACAAGCTCAGCCGGGTTCCATTGCGCTACCAGCCTGGGACGGCGTGGATGTACTCGCTGGCCACCGACGTCTGCGGCGCGCTGGTGGAGATCATCTCGGGCAAGCCCTTCGCCCAGTACCTCGACGAGGCGATCTTCCAGCCGCTCGGCATGAAGGACACCGCCTTCTTCGTGGCGGCGGACAAAACGGGCCGCTTCGCCGCCAACTACGAGCGAGGGCCGGACAAGACGCTCCGGCTGGTCGACGATCCGGAAACCAGCGAGTTCACCCGCGAGCCAGGCTTCAAGTCCGGCGGCGGCGGCCTGATCGGGACCAGCGCCGACTACCTGCGGTTCTGCGAGATGCTGCGTCGGGGCGGCGAGCTGGATGGCCACCGCGTGCTCGGCCCGCGCACCATCGCCCTGATGCACATGAATCACCTGCCGGGCGGCCGGCAGCTCACCGACCTGGCGCTGGGCGGGTTCTCGGAGACGGCCTACGACGGCGTGAGCTTCGGCCTGGGCTTCGCCTCCACCCTGGGCGAGGTCGAATCGGGCGGGCTCGGCGGCGGCGACTACTACTGGGGCGGGGCGGCCTCCACGATCTTCTGGATCGACCCGAAGGAGGACCTGTCGGTGGTGTTCATGACCCAGCTGATGCCGTCCGGGACATTCAACTTCCGCGGCCAGCTCAAGAGCATCGTCTACTCGTCGATCATCGACTGACGCGCGACGCTGCTCTGGACCTCGCGCCGAGCCCGGCCTAAGCCGGCGTCATGCCGATGTCCCAACCTGACCTGGAAGCCGCCCTGCGCGAAGGTTTCCCCGACGCCGAGATCGAGATCACGGACCTGGCCGGCGACGGCGACCACTACAAGGCGCGCATCGTCTCGACCGCCTTCAAGGGCGTGCCCCGGGTGCGCCAGCACCAGCTGGTCTATGCCGCGCTGAAGGGCAAGATGGGCGGCGAACTGCACGCCCTGGCGCTCGAGACCTCCGCGCCGGCCTAGCGACCGCCAACCTGCGGCGTGTGGTCCCCTGCCCGGCTTCCCGGCGGAGGTCACGCTTGACCCTGCGGCCCCGCGTCCCTAGCTGTTGGGCTGAGATCTAGCGCCAAAGGGGCGAACCCATGTCCGAAGCCGTCGCCGCCAATCCCGTCCACGACTGGATCGCCAAGTCCGTGGCCGAGCACCCCGTGATCCTGTTCATGAAGGGCGAGCCCGAACAGCCCGGCTGTGGCTTCTCTGCTGTCACGGTGCAGATCCTCGACCACCTCGGCGTGGAGTTCGTGGGCGTGAACGTGCTGCAGAACGACCAGCTGCGCCAGGGGATCAAGACCTTCTCCGACTGGCCGACCATCCCGCAGCTCTATGTGAAGGGCGAGTTCATCGGCGGCTGCGACATCGTCAAGGAGATGTTCCAGTCGGGCGAACTGAAGACCATGCTGGAAGAGCAAGGCCTGCTCACCGCGTGACCAAGCTGCTCGAACCGCCGGAGGGCCGACAGGTCTTCCGCCTGACGTTCGAGCCCGCGCCTGAAGACTTCGACGAGAACGGCCACGTGAACAACGTGGTCTATCTGCGCTGGGCGCAGGACATGGGCGTCGCCCATTGGCGAAGCCGCGCCCCCGCCGAGGAACAGGCGATCTGGGCATGGATCGCGTTGCGCCACGAGGTCGACTACCGCCGTCCGCTGATGCCCGGCGAGCTTGCCCAGGCGCGCACCTGGGTCGCCGACGCGCCCAATGGCCCCCGCTTCGACCGCTTCATCCGCATCGACGGACCGGACGGCCAGATGTGCGCCCAGGTCCACACCACCTGGGTGCTGATCGAACAGTCCACCGGCCGGCCGCGCCGCGTGCCCGCATGGGTCACCGGGATGTTCAGTTAGCCGGAGCGCTGGGCTGGCCGCTCGGCTGGGGGGATTTGGCGGCATCCTGCGAACTGCCGGCGTCCGGCAGACTTCCGGCGCCGCCTTGCTCCAGCATCGTCCGCACCTGGGCGGCCATCTCTCCGCCATGCGGGTCATTGATGAGGGGCGTCAGCATCCGCACGGCGTCGGCCCGCTGACCCTTCTGCAGCAGGCCCGCCCCGTAGCGAAATGTGATCTCTTGCACCGACGGCGCCAGGTAGTGCGCCTCTCTCAGCGCGGCCAGGTCATTGTCGTTCGGGTACTTCGGCTCGATCGATCGGCTGAGCGCGTAGGCGTAAAGCGTCCGGAAGTCGTTCTTGTCGAGCCCATAGGCCTTGCCGAGCAGCGGTCGCGCGGCGCGGTAGCGCGCTTCCTGCACGGCGCGATCACGCATGCCGGCCATCAGCTGCCCCGTGCCCGCCAGCAGCAGGTCTTCCAGGTCGTTGGCCTGAGCCTCAAGCCGGCGCTTCATGACGGCCTCGCCTGCCGCCACGTCGCCCATGACGAACTCGGCGCGCGCGAGGGTCTGTTCCGCAAACCTGTCCCCAGGATATCTGGCCGCCTTGCGGCGTACGCCATTCAAGAAGCCCGCATCGACGCGGCCCGTCGGCGACAGCACCAACCGCACGCTGTCCAGCAAGAGATCGTCTGCGCTGCGGGGCAGAACCGTCACGGCCATCTTGGGCACGAGGCCGGGATTGTCGAACTGGATGGTCTGCAGCTTTCGGTATCGCCTCAACGAGGCGGCGAGTCGTTCGAGCGAGCCGCCCGTCGCCTCCTCCATCGACTTCACGGGATCCTTCCCGTCGGCGATGGCCCTCAGCGCCTGGTCGAGTTGCCGCGCGCGCGTCGGGTCGCTGCGCATATAGTGTGTGAGCAGCCAGGCTTCGGAATAGTAGGCGTTGACCCGCGAGGGTCTGGTCTCGGCGGTAGACCTCGCGAGCAGTTCCGACATCGGTAGCCAGGTCTCGTTGAAGATCGCGAAGGCGCGCGCGGGATTGTATCCGCCGATCTTGACGTGCTCCTTCGTGATCTCCGTCGTCATGAAGTACTCGGCCCAGCCTTCGATGAACCATGCCGGGTAGGCCGTCGGGAAGTTCTCCAGCATGAAATGGTGCGCGTACTCGTGGAACAGCACGTCGTCGCCGCCGAAGTCGGGGCTATTGACCGCGAAGGCGAACACCCCCTCGTTCACCGCGCTGTAGAAGCCCTGGGTCGATGGCCGTGAAAGGGGCGCGACGCGCTGCAGTTCGCCGACGTCCGACAGCAGGAAGACCTGGACCTTGGTCAAGGCCGGCCGATCCTTGGTGCTCGGATGGAAGCTCCGCAGGACCCAGTCGTAGGTGGTGAGCTTGGTCGCGAAGTCGCGCACCGACGTCTCGCCGCCGTGGCCGTAGACCACGAACCTGTCCGTCTCGACCCGGACCCAGGTCGCTTGCGCTGGACCGGCAAGCAAAAGCAGTGCGGCGAGGCTGGAGAGCGCTCGCACAACAAGACCCCTGACGCCCATGCTTCCCCCAAGTCGCGCGAGTTGCACGACGTTACGTTCGCGCCCTCAGCGTGTCGAGCCAGGGTGAACCACTCGGGGGTCTCGCGGGTCCGGCTCAGCGGCGCGTTCCGTAGGAACGCCGACAAGCAAAAGGCCCCGGATCTCTCCGGGGCCTTCGCAATGCGTCTCGAAGTCGGCGGCGTCTTACGACGCGTAGAATTCGACCACGAGGTTCGGTTCCATCTTCACCGGGTACGGCACTTCGGCCAGTTCCGGGGCGCGGACGAAGGTGGCGGCCATGCCCTTGGTGTCGACGGTGATGTAGTCGGGCGTGTCGCGCTCGCCCGACTGAAGGGCTTCCAGGACCAGGGCCATGTTGCGCGAGCGCTCACGGACCGACACGACGTCGCCGGCCTTCACCCGATAGGAGGCGATGTTCACGCGCTTGCCGTTCACCAGCACGTGGCCGTGGTTGACGAACTGACGGGCCGCGAACGGGGTCGGCACGAACTTGGCGCGATAGACGACGGCGTCCAGGCGCGACTCGAGCAGGCCGATCAGGTTTTCCGAAGTGTTGCCCTTGCGGCGGGCGGCTTCCTCGTAGGTGCGCGAGAACTGCTTCTCGGTGAGGTTGCCGTAATAGCCCTTCAGCTTCTGCTTGGCGCGCAGCTGCAGGCCGAAGTCCGAGACTTTCTGCTTGCGGCGTTGGCCGTGCTGGCCGGGGCCGTAGGACCGCTGGTTCACCGGCGACTTCGGCCGGCCCCAGAGGTTTTCGCCCATGCGGCGATCGATCTTGTACTTGGCGCTATGGCGCTTGGACATAAGTCACTCTTTTAGTTCGATCCGGGCCGGCGCCCTCGAGAGGGTGCGATCTCAACGGCGGCTTCGGGTCATTCCGTCATGCGATTTTCGCGCCACACGGCAAGCCGGTGGCGAGAAGGGGCGGTTTATGCTGGTTCAGGTCCGTTGAGTCAACGGACATATCCGGTGATCGTCCATCACAGCCGCGCCGCGTGCCAAGCCACGTGATCCCCAATGAACGTCGCGATGAAGAAGTAGCTGTGGTCGTAGCCCTCCTGCCGGCGGACGGTGACTTTCAGGCGGGCCTCGGCGCCGGCCTCCTCCAGCAGTTCGGGCTTCAGTTGGGTCTCCAGGAAACTATCGGCCAGGCCCTGGTCGACCAGGATCTCGTCGAAGTCGC
>DASVNS010000367.1:0-3365 GCA_036383735.1 Phenylobacterium sp.
GGGGGTGGAAAGGGAAAGCCCCATCCACGAAGTCACACGTCGATGGCCGAACGCCCGAGCTTGAAGCTTGCCCTTTCCACCACGCCCTCTGCGGGGCGCGGTCCCCCTTTCCCGCTTGCGGGAAAGGAAGTTAGACGGCCTCGCGCAGGTCCTCGACCAGGGTGCGCACGCGCCAGGCGTCGGTTCACGGCGTCGGGAAGAGATGCAGCCGCGCATACTGGAGCAGCATGATGGTCTTGGCGTCAGCGATCTCGCCCGCGGCGACCATCGCCATGACCTGGGCGATGGACAGCTCCAGGACCTCGATATCCTCGCCCTCGGCCTCAACACCGCCACCGTCGCCGACACGCATCGCCCGGTCGTAGGGCGCCACGAAGAAGTGCAGCCGCTCCGTCACCGAACCGGGACTCATGAAGCAGTCGAACACCTTGCGCACCTCGCCCAGGCGACAGCCCAACTCCTCCTCGGCTTCCTCCCGGATACGCGTCTCCGGGTCGGCGGCGTCCAAGAGGCCGGCGGCCGCCTCGATCAGCATCCCGTCGGAGCCATTGACGAACGCCGGATATCTGAACTGCCGCACCAGCAGCACCGTCCGTCGGGTCGGGTCGTACGGCAGGATCACCGCGCCGTTGCCGCGGTCATAGGTCTCGCGGCTCATCGTCTGCCAGGCGCCATCGCGACGACGCCAGTCGAAGGTCGTCTTCCTCAGCACATACCAATCGTCGGAGAGGACACGGACGTCGCGGATGCGAATGCGGTCGGCAGTGGACATTCACCGCAGATATCCGCATTAATCCGCAAATACCAGCATATTAACGCAGCAGGCGATCCATGCTCACCGGCCAGCGACAGCAGCGCATCCTGGAGACTCTCGGGCACGACGGGCAGATCGTGGCCAGCCGTCTGGCCGCGGAACTCGCGGTTTCTGAGGACACCGTGCGCCGCGACCTCGCCGAACTGGCGCGCCAGGGCCTGCTGCTACGCGTCCACGGCGGCGCCCTGCCCGCCGCGCCGGCCGCCGCCGACCTCAGCGTCCGCCGTCAGGTCTCGATCCCGGAGAAGGCGGCCATCGCTCGCGCCGCCGCGGCTCGCATACGTCCCGGCCAGGTCGTCCTACTGGACGGCGGCACCACCGCCGTGGCGCTGGCCCGCGCCCTGCCCCACGGCCTCGCCGCCACGATCGTCACCCACAGCCCCGCCGTCGCCGTCGAGCTGGAGGGCCACGCCTGCGAGGTGATTCTGATCGGCGGCCGCCTGTTCCGGCACTCGATGGTCGCAGTGGGCGCGTCCGCGTTGGAGGCCATCGGCCGCATCCGCGCCGATCTCTACGTCATGGGCGTGACGGGCCTGGAAAGCACCGTCGGCCTCACCACCGGAGACGCCGAGGAGGCCGGCGTGAAACGCGCCCTGATGCGCGCGGCGGCCGAAACGCTGGTGCTGGCCTCGCCGGAAAAGGTCGGCGCCGCGTCTCCGCACGTGATCGCGCCCGTGACAGCCGCAGCGACAGTGATCACCACGGTGGGCGCCCCGGCCGAAGCCCTGGCCCGCATCGCCGCGCTGGGAGTGGAAATCGTGCGGATCTAGCCGCCGCACCGAACCGCATTCACAGCGTCTTGCGGAGACCTTCGACCTGCTCTTCGTGCGTGGCCGTGGGCTTGGGCAGGCCGATCTGGTCGCTGACCATCTCGGACAGCGACGGCAGGCTGGCGCGGTCGATCCGGTGCTTGTCGCCCCAGAGGTCGGCGCGCATCAGCGCCTTGGGGCAATGCAGGTAGGCCTCGCGCACCTCGACCTTGAGCAGGGTCTTGGGAACCTTGCCGAAATCGACGAAGTCCTGGGCGAGCGCGTCATCGACCAGCACGCTGGCGCGGCCGTTCACGCGATAGATATCGTCGACGCCGGGGATCATGAACATGAACCCCACCTCCCCCGTCCCAGCAGCGATGTTGCGCAGGGTGTCGAGGCGGTTGTTGCCCGGGCGGTCGGGCATCATCATCGACCTGCCGTCCTCGGCCACGTGGACGAAGCCCGGCCCGCCGCCGCGCGGCGAGACGTCCAAGCTGCCCGTCGGCCCCACTGAGGCGATCGTGGCGAACGGCGAGAGCTCGATGAAGCGGCGACCGTGCGGATCGATGAAATCCAGGCACTTGGCCACGGCGAACTTCTGGGGCGGGCTATAGAGCCGGTCCAGCTCCGCGAATGCGTCATCGGCCATGGCGAGGTCTCCTTTCGCCACTTTTAGGCTCAACCCCGAATTGTCGACAACTTCCTTTCCCGCCTTGGCGGAAGGATCGCCTACCCCGCCTCGCGCAGGTCTTCGACCAGGGTGCGGACGCGCCAAGCGTCGGGGCGGGCCAACAGGGCGCGGACGACGGCGTTGTTGAGGCCGTGGCCGGCCAGCACGCCTTCGAAGCGGCCCAGCAGCGGGCCGCCCAGGACATAGAGGTCGCCGATGGCGTCCAGCGCCTTGTGGCGCACGAACTCGTCGGGGCGACGCAGGCCTTCGGGGTTCAGCACGCGGTCGCCGTCCACGACGACGCAGTTCTCCATGGAGCCGCCCCGGCCCAGGCCCATCGCCCGCAGCGCCTCGACCTCGCGCAGGAAGCCGAAGGTGCGGCAGTCGGCCAGTTCGTCCCGGAACGCCTGCTCGTCCATGACGAGGTCGATGGCCTGACGGCCGATGGCGACGCTGGGGAAGCTGATCTCGAAGGCGAGCTCGAACGCCTCGGCAGGCCGCAGCGTGGCGCGCTTGTCGCCGTCGACGACCTCGACGGTGTCGAGGATCTCGATGAAGCGCCGGGCGGCGTCCTGCGGCCGCAGGCCGGCGCGATCCAGGATGCGCACGAACGGCAGCGCCGAGCCGTCCATGATCGGCATCTCGGGCCCATCGACCTCGACCGTCGCGTTGTCGACGCCCAGCATCGCGAAGGCGGCCATCAGGTGCTCGATGGTCGAGACGGTCACGCCCGCGGCGTTGTCGATGACGGTGCCGAGCTGGGTCTTGCAGACCGCCTCGCCGCTGACCGGAACGCGGTTGTCGCGGTCGCGCACGTCGGTGCGCACGAAAACGATCCCGCTGTTCGCGGCGGCCGGTCGCACCGTGACGCGGGTATAGGCGCCCGTATGCACGCCGACGCCAGCGAACAGGGCCGGGGACCTGACGGTATGTTGGAACGCGGCCAAGGCGGACCTTCCTGCAACGAACTCGGTACGACGACCGACTTAGCCCCCAACGCGCTGGCTAAGCTGCTTGATGCACCGCAGCAAAGCACTTCGTGTTTCGCAATGTTTCGCTTCAGGAGTGGTTAACGCGCATGGCCAGAAGGGCGTTGTTTTGGCTGGGATTCCGCCCGCAACGATGAATC
>DASVNS010000368.1:0-7161 GCA_036383735.1 Phenylobacterium sp.
TTGCCTCCCAAATCCACTGGTCGGCGGGATCGTAAAGCCCCAGCATGCCCATGAACCTCTCGGGCCGTGGGATCAGTTTCACGGTGCGCGATCGACCGTCCCACTCGAAGGTTCGTTCAGCCGGCGAAACATATGTGATCCGCACGCGGCCGAACTTGTTCGTTGCTTCGACCGATTGGCCGGGCCGCAGCACCGTCTCTCTGATCGGTGCAGACGAGGAACTCGTGCAGCCCGCGACCGCCATCACGATCGAAAGGCCAAGTACGAATTGGGCGCCATAAGATGAATGGAACTTCCGCATCAATGCATCCATGGAGCGACGGTCAAGAAGATGAACTTGGACGGAATAGAGGGACAATATACCTATTTTCTCGCAACCTCTCCTCGTAGCCCCCAAGGGGAAGGCTTGCTTACTTCCTCCGGTGAAACGTCAGCGATTTGCCGGTCTTGTCGCGAAAGACCAACCACTGGTCTTCGAGAAACAGGTGAGCGAACTCAGGCCCGCGTCCCCCATAGCCAGGAACGTCCGCCGGGCATCTTCATCGAGCTCCAACACCTTTAGATCGCAATCTTCTACGCGGCAATTCTGAGTCAAAGTCCCAGGGTCGACGGGACTTGCGCGCGCCATTTCTATGTTCTATATTTGTTCTCATGTCCGCCGACGACGCCAGCGCCGCCATGCTTTCCGAGATGAGCGCGTGCGCCTATCGGCTCGGGATGGCTTTGGGGTGCGAGGCCGAGCGGGTGGAGGCGTGGGAGCGGAAGCTCGAGCTGTTCAACCTGTTCGACCGTTGTTTCTTCTCGGTGCGGGTGGCGACCGCCCTGCAACTGCGCCTCCAGCGTTCGCCGGCGGCAGCGTCGCCGCGGACGGAGGTCTCCGATGCGGCAACCCTGCCCGAGCCGGCAGATCCGCCCGAGACGGAGGCCCCGGGGCGCGAGCGCCTGGATGCTGATCGCGAGCGGGAGGCCGAGGGGGTCAGCCTGCCGATCCTGCTGAAGACGCTGCAGGGCGTGGCGACCGACGCCTGCGCCCTGCCCGGTCCTCCGCCGGCCGAATTGCCCACCCTGCGCGAGTTGCTCGCCCGGGTGACCCAGGCGCCGGCGCCAGTGACCCGGCCACAAGCCAGCGGCCTGCGGACCCGGCTCGCCGGCTCCGCCACGGCCGCGGTGGCCACGCTTTCACCGCCCTCCGCGAGGCCCGAGGCCAGGCTGCCTCTGCCCAGGCTGCCTCTGCGCGCCGCCACCGGCCCGCCCCGCCGTTGAAGTCCCGGCGGGCGCGGCGCTGAAATCGATCTGCACCAATGAACACGCATGGGCCCGCTTCCGGCGGCGGCGCCCCCGTGCGCCTGTTCGTGCGCCTATGCCCGTGCGCCGATCACGCGATCTTCGCCGCGATCTGCGCCGCCAGGTGTTTCAACTCCTCGGCGTCGGCCATCCCCTCGCCGTGCCGGCCGAGCGGCACGCCGTCCCAGCGCGGGATGATGTGGAAGTGCAGGTGGTAGATCGTCTGGCCGGCCGGCGCGCCGTTGAACTGGGTCACCACGATGCCGTCCGGGTTCAGCGCCGCGCGCACCGCCCGGGTCACCCGCTGCACGCCGAGGATCAGGGGGGAGAGCACCTCGGGCGCCTCCTCCAGCAGGTTGCGCGCCGTCGAGTGCTTCGGGATCACCAGGGTGTGGCCCCTGGCCTGCGGGAAGACGTCCATGAAGGCGTAGACGTGCTCGTCCTCGAACACCCGGGCGGCCGGCATCTCGCCGCGCAGGATCTTGGCGAAGATGTTGCCGGGGTCGTAGGTCCCGTCCAAGCTCATATGGCGCACTCCCGAGGTCTGTCGGGCCTGGGTAGCAAATCGCGGCGAAGGGCGGAACGACGGGTGCGAGCCGAACCGTCCCGCCCGCTACTCACCCGCCTTGAACGGCGAGAACTCCTCCTCCAGCCACTCCATCTCCTGCTCCACCCCGGCGCGCTCCTGGGCCAGGAAGCGTTCGACGGGGACGCGCAGCGCCGGGTCGGCGATGTAGTGGGCGGAGTAGACCGGCTTGGGCAGGTAGCCGCGGGCGATCTTGTGCTGGCCCTGGGCGCCGGCCTCGACCCGCGGCAGGCCGTTGTCGATGGCCCATTCGATGGCCTGGTAGTAGCAGAGCTCGAAGTGCAGGAACGGGATCTCCTCAACGCAGCCCCAATGGCGGCCGTACAGGCAGTCGCCGCCGATCAGGTTGAGCGCGCCGGCGATCCAGCGGTTGCCGCGACGCGCCATGACCAGCAGCACCCGGTCCGCCATCCGCTCGCCCAGCAGCGAGAAAAACGCCCGCGTGAGGTACGGCTGGCCCCACTTGCGCGACCCCGTATCCATGTAAAACCGGAAGAAGGCGTCCCAGTGGTCTTCCGTGATCTCGGCGCCGGTGAGCCGGACGATCTCCACGTGCGCCTGCGCGTCGCGGCGCTCGCGGCGGATGGTCTTGCGGCGGCCGGACGAGAGCGCGGCCAGGAACGCTTCGAAGTCGGGGTAGCCGCGGTTTTCCCAGTGGTATTGCTGGCCCTCGCGTCGCCCCAGCCCCTGTTCGCCCATCCACTGCCATTCCGGCTCGGTGAGGAAGTTCAGGTTCAGGCCCGACGCGCCATATCGCTCGCAAAGCGTGAGGCCTGCGCCGAGCAGCAGCCGCCAGGCTTCCTGCTGATCGACGTCCGGGCGGGCGAGCAGCCGCGGCCCGGTGGCCGGCACGAAGGGCGTGGCCGACAGCAGCTTCGGATAGTACCGGCCCCCGGCCCGCCGATAGGCGTCGGCCCAGGCGTGGTCGAAGATGTACTCGCCCTGGCTGTGGCTCTTCAGATAGAGCGGCATGACCGCGGCGATCCGGCCCTCGGCATCGTCGATCGCGAGGTGCTGAGGCCCCCAGCCGGTGCGTTCCACCGCGCAGTTCGCCGCTTCCAGCGCATGCAGGAAGTCGAACCGGATGAACGGGTTCTGGTCGTAGGCCGGATTGTCGGCGCAGGCGTCCCACGCGTCGCGACCGATCTCCGAGATGCGGTTGGAAACCCTCACCGCCGAGGTCAGCGTCACGCGGAGAACCCCTCGAAGATCAGGTTGTCGCAGCTGTCCTTCAGCGCGTCCCACTGCACAGGATCGCGGACGGTCCAGGCGACCACCGGCATGCCGGCGGCGCGGAGTTCCGCGGCCCGGCCGGAGGGCAGCATGTCGAGGCCCAGCGCCAGGAAATGCGGCCGGGCGATCTCCACGTGCTCCAGCGCGGCGAACGACCGCCGCTGGCTATCGGCCATGTTCGGCGCGTGCTCGTAGGAATAGCTGTCGAGGCCGCGCAGGACGCCCGGATGACGGTCCGCGAACCAGGCGTGGGAATAGGGATTGAAGCCGATGATGCCGACCGGGCCGTTGTGGTCGCCGATGACCTCATGCACCCGCTGCTCCAGCGGGCCGACCTCGCCGTACGGCGTCTTCAATTCGATGTGAACCATCGCCCGGTGACCGACCACCGCGAGGGTTTCGAGCAGCGTCGGGATCTTCTCGTCGCCGCCGTCCAGCCGCAACTCGGCGAGTTCTGCTGCACTGCGGTCGCGCACGCGGCCTTCGGCCCCGGTCAGGCGCCTGAGCTCGTCGTCATGGAACACCATGGCCTCGCCGTCCGCGGACAGCTGGACATCCAGCTCGATCCCGTAGCCCGCGGCGCAGGCGGCCTGGAACGCCGACAACGAATTCTCCGGCGGCCCATCGGGGCTCCAGAGGCCGCGATGGGCGATCGGCGGATGGAAGAGGAGCTCCCAGGCCTGGCCGAAGCGCTCCTGTTCCGAGCGAGCCTTCACCGGACCTGCACCACGGCGTCGACCTCCACCGCGAAGTTCATCGGCAGGCGATAGACGCCCACGGCGGAGCGGGCGTGCCGGCCAGCGTCGCCCAGCGCCTCGACCATCAGGTCGGAGCAGCCGTTCACGACCTTGGGGATATCGAAGAAGGCCGGTCCCGCCTGGACGAAGCCGCCCAGCTTCACCACCCGGACCACCCGGTCCAGGTCGCCCTCGCAGGCGGCCTTCATCTGGGCCAGCAGGTTGGTCCCGCAGATGCGGGCGGCGCGAACGGCGGTGTCGAAATCCACGTCCTCGCCCACCACGCCGCGGACGCCTCCGGCGGCGTCGATGGAGACCTGGCCCGAGATATGGACCAGCTCACCCACCCGCACGAACGGGACATAGTTGGCGACCGGCGCGTTGGGGACGGGCAGTTCGATGCCGAGGCTGGCGAGGCGTTCTTCGACTTGCGACATGCGGCCACGTCTAGCGCGGGCTCAGCCAAAAGTGGAATCCGCTTTGGCGTCCGCAAGCCTCCTGGATCCAGAAAAGCGACGTGGATAGGCAAAGAAAAAGGGCCAGCCCCTGCGGGCCGACCCTTTCGCTTACGCTTACTGAAACTGAGGCTTAGCGAACGGCCTGGATCTTCTCGACAACCGCGGTGACGCGTTCGTTGAGCGGCTTCATCGATTCCTTGACCGAAGCGGAGACGGTCTCGGACATCTTGCCGAATTCGGCCATGTAGGTTTCCAGAGCGGACTTGGCGAAGGCGGTCTGCAGTTCGACCACTTCCTGCACGCTCTTGGCGCCGGCGAGCGACTTGGCGGCGCTCACCTGGGTGTCGAACACGGCCTTGGAGAAGGCCATTGCCTGGGCGCCCAGGGCTTCCGCGCCCTTGGCCGAAGCGGTCGCCGCGGCGACGACTGCTTCCAGGTTCTGCTTGGAATAGGTGTTCATTTCGTTCAGCGCGGAGAGGCTCTTCTCGACGCCATCCTTGAAAGCGACGTTGGAGGCGGTGGTGAACTGCTCGACGGTGGACTTCGCGGTTTCAACGGCCATGGGGCGGCTCCTGATTTGGGAATGGACGAGACGGCGCTTCGGGCGCGAAAACGCCCTATGGAACAGCGCCCTTCTCTCATGTTGCAGTGCAGCAGTCAACGTTTTTGTTGCAGTGCACAATAGCCAAGCTAGCGAGCCGCCGCGCCCGTTCGTTCGGCGCCGCGGCAATTGCGCCCGTTCAATCCTTGTTTACTCTCCTGCAAGGGTAGCGGACGCATGATACGTACTTCCCAGGCGGCGGAGTTGCCGCGTCAACAGTTTGATTCGACGGACGAAGCATGATCCAGCACGCTCGCCGCCTGTTGCTTACGATCGGTCTGGCTGCGGCCACGGCCCTGGGCGGGGCCTCCTCGCCCGCCATGGCGCAGGTCCCCTACTTCCAGCTCATTCCCCAGAACTCGTCGAAGTACGCCGCGATCGTGGTGGACGCGAAGACGGGCGAGGTGCTGTACGCCAAGCGTGCGGACGCGCCGCGATATCCCGCGTCGATCACCAAAGTCATGACGCTGTACCTGACGTTCGAGGCGCTGGCCTCGGGCAAGATCCAGTTGGACGATCAGGTGGTGTTCTCACCCCGCGCCGCGGCCCAGTCGCCCACCAAGCTGGGCGTTCGGGCCGGCGATTCGATCACGGTCGAACAGGCGATGAAGGGCATGGTCACCCGTTCGGCCAATGACGCGGCCGTCGCGCTCGCCGAGAGGCTGGGCGGCACCGAGCAGCGATTCGCCACCCTCATGACGCTGAGGGCCCAGGAGTTGGGCATGGCCAACAGCCATTTCGCCAACGCCTCGGGCCTGCCCGACAGCCGCCAGCTGACCTCGGCGCGCGATATCGCCATCCTGTCGCGGGCGGTGATGCGCGACTATCCGCAGTACTATCGGCTGTTCTCGACCAAGGACTTCCAGTTCCGCGGCCAGAGCATTCGCAACCACAACGGCCTGCTCTATCGCATGGACGGCGTGGACGGCCTGAAGACCGGCTTCACCAACGCGTCGGGGTTCAACCTCGCGGTCTCGGCCGTGCGCGACAACCGCCGCCTGATCGCTGTGGTGATGGGCGGCCCGACGGTGGCCACGCGCGACAAGGTCGCCGAAGGGCTGCTGCTGACCGGCTTCGACGTCATGAACCGCCGGGCGCGGGGCGAGCAGATCACCGTGGCGCAGAACTTCTTCGAGCCGCCGCAACTGGCTGAGGCGCCAATGCCGTCGATGCAGCAGGGCGACACGGAAGCGGGGCTCAAGATCGCCCTGGCCTCGTCGCTGCCTCCGGCCCGCGCGTCGAAGATCCAGATCGTCGAGCCCCGGAACGTTCCCAAGCTGAACGGCAAGGGCAGGAAGGAGGCCGCGGGTCGCTGGACCGTGCAGGTCGGCAGCTTCTCCAGCCGCTCCGACGCCCGCGAGCAGATCGCCATTGTCGAGAAGCGGTTCGGCAGTTCGTTCGATGACGCTAAGGGCGTCGCCGAGAAGGACGGCGCCAAGTACCGCGCCCGCTTCTCCGGGATGTCGGAAGGCGACGCCCGCAGCGCGTGCAAGGCCCTGAAGGCCAAGAAGCAGCCCTGCATGGTGATGCCGCCGGGCCGCGGGTAGCGGACAACCGCCGCTAGCGCCTCAGCAGCCGGTCCCGCGCGGCGTTGAGCTGCGCCGCCAGGCCAGCGGTGCCGCCCTTGTCCGGGTGCACCGCTCGCATCAGCCGGGTGTAGGCCGCCTGGATCTGCTCGCGTGTCGCATCGGCGCCGACGCCCAGGATGCGGCGCGCCTCGGCGTCGCTCATGCGGCCTGCAGGAGGCGGGGACGCGACGGTCGTCGTCTTGCGCGAGGAGGCTGCGAGCCAGAGCCCCACGACGGTCAGGACGATGGCGGCGCCCCAGGACCCGCGTACGCCCACGAAGACCGCCGCCGTGAAGGCGCCCAGCGCCATGGCGGCCGTCAGGATGCGCCATTCGCGACGCTTCAAGAGAGGCGTCTTGCCGCCCGTGAGCCAGATGTAGGCCCCGAGCAGCAGGCCGCCCAGGGCGAGATAGAGCATGGTCTATTCAGCCGCGATCCGCTCGACCTCGTCCAGCCCGTCGAAGCCCAGGGCGACCATCAGGGAACGCAGTTCCTGACGGGCGGCCACATGCTGCAGGCTCATCGCGACGGGGCGAATGGCGGGCGACAAGTCCGCGACCGTGAGGCCGAACGGGAACAGCTCGCGGTAGATGACCCGGTCGCGGAGGCCTGGCCCCACACGAAAGCCCACCTTCTTCGCCAGCGCGGCCACGCGCTCGTCCAGGCGGCGGCGATTGCGGGCCTCGGTCGGCGC
>DASVNS010000369.1:0-3396 GCA_036383735.1 Phenylobacterium sp.
ACCCCGCCGCAAACGGTCGCTACATCTCGGAACGGGCGCGCGAAGACGCCCGGGCGATGTTTCAGCAGGTCGAGCGCACCCGGCAGCTGATTCTCGAAGCCCGGGTGAAGCTTGCGACACTCAAGCCGTGGGATCCGTTCCAGGACTGACCGGACACCGACTAGAGCCTTTCTGGATCAGGTGGAATCACCTGATCCAGGTAAAAGGCTCGAATTCAAAACTTTAGAGCGTGACGAGCGCCTGAACCGGTATCCACTTCAGGCTGTCACGCTCTAACCGCCAGCGCCCACCGCCGCGGCGCAGGCGCGCGCGAACGCCCGCGGGCTGATGGGCTTCTCGACCACCTCCGCCCGTTCGCCCTTCAGCATGTCCACGTTTCCGGTCACGTAGAGGTACGGGATCTCGCCCAGCCGCTCGATGATCGCCTTCACCGCCTCGATACCCGTCCCGTCCAGGATCCGCACGTCGGCGGTGATCAGGTCGGGGCGGTGCTGGTTGGCCTGCGCGATCGCGTCGGCGGGCGTGGCCGCGATATCGAAGCTGCGATAGCCCAGTTGGCGCAACAGATCCTCGACCTCGAGCGCAATGATCATCTCGTCCTCGATGATCAAGGCATGGCGCGATCGCTGGTCAAGCATCTCGGGACGTCACTCCGCGCGCAGGTTCAACCCCGCGCTGCAACTGCAAGTTCGTCCCCCGACAAGACCATGCAACCTAAGAATGGTGAAGATGCTTTAAACGAGCTTCACCATGCCCGCGTCCCGCAAGGCCTGCTCATCCGGCGCCGCTTGCGCTTATATGGTCGGCGCCGCCCATCGCGACCGCCCGACGGAGGATCGAGCCTTGGCCCAGTTGCAGTTCTTCTTCGACCTCTCCTCGCCCTGGACCCGGCTGGCGTTTCACAACATCCAGCCGATCCTCGACGAGACCGGCGCGTCGGTGGTCTGGCGGCCCTTCCTGGTCGGCGGCGTGTTCAACGCGGTGAACGAGAGCGTCTATGCCGGCCGCGCCGACCCCACGAGCGCCAAGAACCGGAATACCTGGAAGTGGCTGAAGGACTGGGCCCGCCTGGCCGGCGTCTCGATGAACTTCCCGTCGCCCCACCATCCGCTGAAGTCCGTGGCGGCCATGCGGTTCTGCTGCGCCCTCGAAGATGATCAGGACGCGCTGTTGGGTTTCGCCAGCCGCGCGTTCGAAGCCTATTTCGCCGACCAGCGCAACCTCGACGACCTGAACGTGCTGACCCAGGTCGCCGACGAGAGCGGCCTCGACGGCGCCGCCATCGCCCGCCGCTCACAGGAAGACGCCACCAAGTCGCGGCTGCGCTCGAACACCCAGGAGGCGATCGACCGCGGGGCGTTCGGCTCACCCACGATCTTCGTGAACGGCGACGACATGTACTTCGGCAACGACCAGCTTCCGCTGGTCCGGCAGGCTATTCTGGCGTCGGCGGAAGCGGGCTGACCACCAGGGCTCCGGCCCGCTCCAGCGCAGCGATGTCGTCGGCGCTCAGGCCAAGCTCGCGGCAGATCTCGTGGTTGTGCTCTCCCTGCAGCGCGGGGGCTCCGAGGGTTTCGAGCGTCTCGTTCGAGAAGCGCCACGGGCGGCCGGGCAACCGGTAGGTCCCGCCTTTCCGGTCGGGAACCTCCTGGACCGCGCCCCAGTACGCTGCCCATTCGGTGTCGGCCAACGCCGCCAGGCCACGGATCTCACCCATGGCGATCTTCGCCTCGTCCAGTTGGGCGTCCAGCGCGCCCTTGTCCGGGAAGGTGTAGATCCAGGTCTGGACGATCTCCTGCAGCGCATCCAGGTTGGCTCGCCGCGACGCGGCCGTCGCAAACCGGGGATCGCTCGCCAGGTCGGACCGCCGCATGGCCGCCAGGAAGAGGTTGAAGGTCAAGCTGCCGACGATGCTGGACGCGATCACGATCCGCTCGCCGCCCGGCCCATGGAAGAACGGGCAGTCGGTCGCCCCCAGGATGGCCGGCTCGTCGCCGAGCTCCAGCCCCGTGAGATCCACATGCGCCCGCTCGTTGACCGCCATCAGCGTCGCGGCCATGGCGATGTCGATGTACTGGCCCTCGCCGGTGGTCGAGCGGCGATGCAGCGCCGCCAGGATGGCGATCGCCGCCTGCAGCCCGGAATAGACGTCCGCATGCGACAGGCTGTCGGTGCGGTTCTCCCCTAGCGCCTCGCCGTAGTGACGCAGGCTGTTGTGCGTGAACCCCGCCTCGGCCTGCACCGTCGGCGCATAGGCCATGCGCCCGCGCCAGGGTCCGCCCTGGCCGTAGCCGGTGATCGAGGCATAGATCAGCTTCGGATTGCGCGCGCGCAGGGTCTCGAAGTCCAGGCCGAAGGCGGCCAGGGCGCCGGCGCGGAAGTTCTCGACCACCACGTCGGCCTGGTCGCACAGTTGCAGCGCCACGTCCCGCGCGCCGGGCGCGTTCAGGTCCAGGCTGATGTTACGTTTGCCCGCGTTCTGCTGGGCATAGTACCCCGACATGCTCCCTGTCGACGGCGCGGCGAAGCGCGACACGTCCGGCCGGGGCGGTTCGATCTTGATCACCTGGGCGCCCAGGTCCAGCAGCGTGCGGCCGCAGAGCGGCCCGGCCAGGACCCGGCTGAAATCGACGACGCGAATGCCTTCGAGCGGACCAGCCATCACTTGCCCTCGAAACGCGCGAGGCCGGGGCCGTTCTTGCGCAGCGACACCAGCCCGGCCTTCAGGTCTTCGGACGCCCAGATCGGCTTCTGGATCTCCGCCATGGCAGCGTCGGCCGCCGCCACGCCCTCGTTGGCGGCGATGTAGGCCAGCTTCTTTGTCGCGGCATGCGCGATCGTCGGCCCATTGGCGAACTCTTCCGCGATCGCCAGGGTCGCCGCCTCCAGCGTCTCGTCGGCGACCACCAGGTTTATCAGGCCCCATCGCTCCAGGGTCGCCGCGTCATAGCGACGGCCCAGCATGGACATCTCCTTGGCGCGCGCCATGCCGATCCGCTGCACCTGCCGCTGGACCGCCCCCATCAGCGGGTGCAGGCCCAGCGCCGATTCCACCGAGCCGAACTTCGCGCTGGCCGCTGCGATGATGTAGTCGCAGGCCAGCGCCAGCTCCAATCCGCCGCCCAGGCAAGCGCCCTCGACGCTCACGATGATCGGGATCGGCGCAAGTTCGAAGGCGCGCAGGAAGTCCACCGCGCCCACCGCCTGGCTCCCTGTCCCGCCCCCCGCCGCGGCCTCGTCCGGCTGCGGAGCCGCCGCGTCGTCGTCGAACAGGTCCAGGTCCGCCCCGGCCGAAAAGTGCCGCAGCCCGCTCCGGATCACCAAGGCGCGACTGCCGTTCCCGACCGCCTCGTCCAACGCCCGGATCAGCGCCCCCATCAGCTTCGGCCCCAGCAG
>DASVNS010000370.1:0-2567 GCA_036383735.1 Phenylobacterium sp.
ACCACGCCCGCCTTGGCGCCCAGCTTGCGGATCTGCTTCAGCGTGCGGTTCAGGTGCGGCCCCGCCTCCGGGTGGACGCTGACATAATCGGCGCCGGCGTCCACGAACGCCTCCAGGTACGGGTCGGCCGGGGCGATCATCAGGTGGCAGTCGAACGGGATCTTGGCGTGCGGGCGCAGCGCCTTCACCACGTCCGGGCCGAGGGTGATGTTCGGCACGAAATGGCCGTCCATCACGTCCACATGCACCCAGTCGGCGCCGGCGGCCTCGATGGCGGCCACCTCCTCGCCCAGCCGCGCGAAGTCGGACGCGAGGATCGAGGGGGCGATAATGGTCCGGTTAGCCATGGTTACGCTTAACCTGTTCCGACCCCGCCTGCCAATTGCGGCGTGCGGCGGCGGCCGATCATCCGGCCCGCGTCATCCGCGCCACATAGAAGCCGTCGGTTCCGCCGGCGCGGTGATGCGGCAGGATCCGGAGCGTCCCGTCGGGGCGCAGGCTGGCCTCCGGGGCGCCGCCCTCGCCGGCCACGATCGGCTTGAGGGCGAACTCGGGGTGGCGCGACAGGAAGGTGGCGACCTGGCCCTCGCCCTCCTCCAGCTCCAGCGAGCAGACGCAATAGACCAGCCGACCGCCCGGCTTCACCCGCCGCGCGGCGCTGGCCAGCAGTCGGGTCTGGATACTGGAAAGCTTGGGGATGTCCGCCGGACTGGCCACCCACAGCATGTCGGGGTGGCGCCGGAAGGTGCCCGTGGCCGAGCACGGGGCATCCAGCAGCACGGCGTCGAAGGTGCGGCCATCGGCCCACTCCGCGGCGTCCGCCACCGCCACTTCGGCGGACAGTCCGACGCGCGCGAGGTTCTCGGACACTCGCTTGATGCGGCCGGCCGAGCGGTCCAGGGCCGTCACCTGCGCGCCGGCCGCCGCCAGCTGCAGCGTCTTGCCGCCCGGCGCCGCGCAGAGGTCGAGCGCCGTCTCGCCCTGTTTCACGTGAAGCAATCGGGCGGCGACAGCGGCCGACGCGTCCTGCACCCACCAGCCGCCCTCGGCGAAGCCCGGCCAGGCGGAAACCTCGCCCTTCAACCCGACGCGGAGGCTGCCGCCGGGCAGCGCTTCGGCTTCCAGCGCGGTCGCCAGGTCCCCGGCCTCGCCCCTCGGCGTGACGTCGGTGGCCGGCTCCTCGCCGATCAACGCGGCGATGGCGATGGCGTTTTCCGCCCCATAGGCCGTGCGCCAGCGGGCGGCGAGCCAGGTGGGCGCCATCAGGTCGGGATCGGCCAGCTCAGGCGGCTCGCGGGTCAGGCCGCGCAGCACCGCGTTCACCAGGCCCTTCAGCGCCTCGCCGCCCTTCTGCGCCGCCGCCAGGTCGACGGTCGCGCCCACGGCGGCGTGGGCCGGTGTCTTCAGCACCAGCAGCTGGGCGGCCCCCAGGCGCAGCACATTGACGATCCGCTCGGGCGGCGCCTTCTTCAGCCGCGCCTGCAACGCCGTGTCGATGGGACCCAGCCAGCGCAGGGTCGCCATCACCAGCGCCCTGGCGAAGGCCCGGTCGCGGGGCGGCAAGGCCGCCAGCGCCGGATGCGAAAGGCCTTCGTCCAGCCCCGCCCGCCGCGACAGGGCAGCGGTCAGCAGATCGAGGGCGGCGGCGCGGGCCGGCAGGCCGCGGATGTCTTCATGGGTATCGGGTGAGGTCACGAGGCGCGGCGTGCCCTCTTGGGGCTTCGGGCGCAAGGGATTAGATCAGGGGCATGGCCGATCTTCCCCCCAACGCCGCTCCCGACAAGGAGCTCTCCCCCGCCGCCCGCCGCGCGCTCGAAGAAGCCGCCCAGCGCCGCGCCGCCGAGGTCGAGGCCCGTCGCGCCTACGAAGAAGGCGGCCCCAAAGGCCCCGAACCCACCCGCTTCGGCGACTGGGAACGCAAAGGCATCGCGGTGGACTTCTAGCGACCATGAAAGTTGCTCCCCCGCCGGGGGAGCTGTCGGCGAATGCCGACTGAGGGGGTTTCCACTCAAAAGCCGGGTCTTTCGCGGTGGCGCTTTTTGAGCGGAAGGCCCCTCCGGCGCTTCGCGCCACCTCCCCCGACGGGGGAGGAATTATCGCCCCCTCAGACCCCCGCCATCTCCGCCGCCACCCGCCGTGCCGCGGCCTGGGGATCGTTCGCCGCCGTGATCGGGCGGCCGCAGACGATGTGGCTGGCGCCGGCCTTCAGGGCGTCCGACGGGGTGGCCGCGCGGGCCTGGTCGTTCTTGGCCGACCAGTCGGGCCGCACCCCCGGCGTCACCACCAGGAAGTCCTTGCCGCCCAGCGCGCGGGCCAGGGCCGCCTCGTGCGGGCTGGCGATCACCCCGTCGCAGCCGGCGGCGATAGCTTGGTGGATGCGGCGCTCGACCAGGGCGCGGGCGGTCTCGTGGTAGCCGGTCTCGATAAGGTCTTCGTCGGTCAGGCTGGTCAGCACCGTCACCGCCAGGATCTTCAGGCTCGACCTGCCGCGGCCGCGCACGGCCGAAGCCATGACCTGGGGCTCGCCGTGGACCGTGAGGAAGTCGCAGCCCGATTCCGCCAGCACC
>DASVNS010000371.1:0-6033 GCA_036383735.1 Phenylobacterium sp.
GACCCTGAGCGGATCGCGCCCAAGCTGGTCGAATGGCGCGACCGCTGGGTGGGCCAGACGCCGTTCCTGGCCTTGCCGAAGACCACCGATCAGGTCGCCGCGGTGGTTGGCGTGTGCTTCGAGGCCGGCCAGCCGATCACCATCCAGGGCGGCAACACGGGACTGGTGGGCGGGCAGATTCCTCAGGGCGAGATCCTGCTCTCGACCGAACGCATGAAGGGCATCCGCGAGGTCGATGCGTTCGACGACGCGCTCACCGCCGAAGCCGGCGTCACCCTGGCAGAGGTGCATGCGGCCGCCGCGGAAGTGCGCCGGCGTTTTCCGGTGGGCCTGGCGTCCGAAGGCTCGGCGACGGTGGGCGGCGTGGTGTCCACCAACGCCGGCGGCACCCAGGTGCTGCGCTACGGCATGACCCGCAATCTCGTGCTGGGGCTGGAGGCTGTGTTGCCGACCGGAGAAATCTGGAACGGCCTGAAGCGCCTGCGCAAGGACAATACCGGCTATGACCTGAAGCAACTGCTGATCGGGGCCGAGGGCACGCTGGGCGTGGTGACGGCGGCGGCGCTGAAGCTGCACCCGGTGATGGCGTCGCGGGCGGTGGCGATGGTCGGCCTCGCCAGCCCGGAGGACGCCATCCGCCTGCTGGCGCGCGCCAAGGAAGAGACCGGCGGCGCGGTGGAGGCGTTCGAGCTGATGGGTCGCCTGGGCGTCGACTTCGCGCTCCGCAATATCGCCGGGACCCGCGACCCGCTGGGCGAGCCGCATCCCTGGTACGTGCTGGCGGAGTTCTCGTCCGGGGAGCCCGGCTCGGCGGAGGCGGCCATGGAGCGGTTCCTGGCCGAAGGGTTGGAGGCGGGGCTTGTCCGCGACGCGGTCGTCGCCCAGACCGATACCCAGGCCAAGGCCTTGTGGGCGATCCGCGAGAACCAGTCGCCGGCCCAGAAGCCCGAGGGCGCCACCTGGAAGCACGACATCGCGGTCCCCGTCAGCCAGGTGGCGGCGTTCCTGGCGCAAGCCACCCAGGCGATGCAGGCTTTCGCGCCGGGCGCGCGGATCGCCGCGTTCGGCCACGTGGGGGACGGAAACATCCATTACGACATCCTGCGGCCGGATGGCGGCTCGGACGCCGAGCATTCCGCGCGGCGCGACCAGGGCTCCCGCATCGTCCACGACATCGTGGCTGCGCTGGGCGGCTCGATCAGCGCCGAGCATGGGCTGGGCGCCATGAAGACCGCCGAGGGCGCGCGCTACAAGAGCGAGGTTGAACTTGCCGCCCAGCGCGCCATCCGCCATGCGCTCGACCCCAAGCGCATAATGAATCCGCGGGTGCTCTTCTAACCGGTTGGCGCCGCGGCCAAGTCGCGGCAAAGCACATCGCGATGCTGATCGTGCTCTCCCCGGCCAAGGCGATGAATTTCGACGCCGCGCCGCTCTCCGCACCCCTGACCCTACCGCAGCTGGCCGACCAGACGGTGGAATTGGCCAGGACGGCGAAGAAGCTGCGCGTGTCCGACCTCAAGCGCATGATGTCGCTGTCCGACGCCCTGGCGAAGCTGAACCATGAGCGGTTCCGGACCTTCGAGCCCGAGAGCGAGGAGGGGCTGCAGGCGGCCTTCGCCTTCAACGGCGACGTCTATCTCGGCCTGAAGGCGCGCGAACTGGACCGTAAGGCGCTGAGCTGGGCCCAGGACCATGTCCGCATCCTCTCGGGCCTCTACGGCGTGCTGCGGCCGCTCGATGCGATCCAACCCTACCGGCTGGAGATGGGCGTGCGGATCAAGACCCGCCGCGGCCAGAGCCTGTACGACTTCTGGGGGCCGCGGATCTCACAGGCCCTGGACGAGGCCATGGCCGGCCACAAACGCCGGGCCCTCGTCAATTGCGCCAGCGGCGAGTACTTCGGCGCCGTGGATCGCGACGTGCTGAAGGCGCCGGTGGTGTCCTGCCGCTTCCTCGAGGAGAAGGACGGCGAGGCCAGGATCGTTTCGTTCTTCGCCAAGCGGGCGCGCGGCGCCATCGCGCGCTACGCCATCGACCACCGGATCGAGGACGCCGCCGACCTCCGCGCCTTCGACGTGGACGGCTACCGCTTCCAGCCGCAGCTGTCCTCGGACGCGGAGATGACCTTCCTGCGACCGCAACCGGCGCCGGCGGTGCGCGTGACCCGCCGCTGACCGCGGTCGCCCTGACCTCGGGTCACGGTTCCCAAGTCTATCCCGCGGCGCCATCCTGTCCGGTAAAACCGGGAGGACGGCCCATGGCGCTGCACACCAAGCTCTGCGACCTGCTGGACGTGCAGCATCCGATCATGCTGGCCGGCATGGGCGGGGTCTCCTATGCCGAACTCGCCGCGGCGGTGTCGAATGCCGGCGCCTACGGCGTGCTCGGCATGGCGGGCTGCAGGCCGGACTTCATCCGCGCGCAGATGCGCCAGGTCAGAAAGCTCAGCGACAAGCCGTTCGGGGTGGACCTGCTGGCCGCGTCGCCCGACAGCCTGACCGCCTCGGTCGACGTGATCATCGAGGAGGGCGCCTCCAGCTTCGTCGCCGGCCTGGGCGTGCCCATGCCGATCCTGGAAAAGCTGAAGACCGCGGGCCTCAAGGTCATGGTGGTGTGCGGGGCGGTGAAGCACGCGGTCAAGGCCGAGCAGGCGGGCTGCGACGCGGTGATCTGCCAGGGCGGCGAGGGCGGTGGGCACACGGGCCTGGTGGGAACGCTGCCGCTGGTGGCCCAGGCTGTGGAGTCGGTGAAGATCCCGGTGGTCGCAGCGGGCGGCCTCTACGACGGGCGGGGGCTGGCCGCGGCGCTCAGCCTGGGCGCGGTGGGCGTCTGGATGGGCACCCGGTTCATCGCCTCGGCGGAGGCCCATGCCGGCCAGATGTACCGGGACGTGATCCTCGAGGCGACCGACGAGGACACGATCCGCACCCGCAGCTATTCCGGCAAGCCCATGCGCGTGAAGAAGAACCCCTATGTCGAGGACTGGGAAAGCCGCCCGGCCGACATCCAGCCGTTTCCGCAACAGGTGATGCTGTCCAGCCGGGAAGGGGTCCTGGGCGGCATCGGAGGCCAGATCGAAGGCCTGGACCTGGACCGTTCCTGCTTCGCGATGGGCCAGTCGGCCGGCGGGGTGAAGGATGTGCTGCCGGCGGGCGAGATCGTTGCCCGTATCCTGCAGGAGGCGGAGGCGGCCATCGACCGCGTGTCCAAGATCCGGAATGTCTAGCTCAACGGGAAGGATTTCATTGTTGGACACCTCGAGTATCACTAGAGAGATCGGCGACTTTTATGACCGATACGTCGGGTCGTACAACAATGGCGACTTGGACAGATATTGCGATTGCTTTGGCGTGCCGCTTTCCGTTGTGGCGGATGCGCAATCCAAGGTCTTCACGTCGGCAGCCGAGGTGCGCGAGTCCGCGGAAGCTCAGCAGCGCAGCTTTGCGAGCTCCAGATGGAGCCATTCCGTGGTTCTTGCGAAGCGCGTCTGGCTCGTGAACCCGGAACTGGCCGTGATCGTAGCCGACCTGCAACGGGTCGATCTGTCAGGTGAGGTCTACCAAACGGGCCGGTGCGTCTACAACGTGGTGCGCCAGAACGGCGGCTGGAGGATCGTGACGGTCGCCCAGTCGGTCGGAGGTCTTCCGAGCAGCGACGGCCTGCTCGATCCGCCCGCGGCAGGTTAGGCGGCATCGGCCAGGTAGGCCACGGGATCGCGCAGGAAGTCGCGGGCTTCGCCGATGCAGCCCTGCCAGGCGGCGAGGTGGGTCTGCGCGCTCTCGCGGGTGTCGGACTTGACGAGCATGGCGGCATAGATGGCGTGGGCCTTGCCGCCCTTGTCCTGGTAGACGCGGCAGAAGACCGAGGTCTGGTTGAAGCCGTTGATCTGGCTCAGCGTGGGCGAGCCGCCGTCCAGCAGGCTGTCGAACAGCGCGGCCTGGCAGGCGCGGCCCTGGGGATTGCAGCCGGCGAATTGCAGCGAGAAGCTCGCGGCCGCGGAGGTGACGGTGACGAACACCGCGTCCTCCTCCTTGCGACGGGTCTGCACCGTCGCCCCGGCCGAGCCCAGGATGTCCATCAGGCCCTGCGGGTTCTGGGCGTCGTAGGCGGCGGGCGCCGCGGGCTTGGCGGCGGCCTTGGCCTGCGGGGCGCTTTTCGGGGCCGGAGCGGCGGCGAGGCAGGCGAGGGCGGCCGGGAGCAGGAACAGATGGCGTATCATGTCGGAGCGCTAACAGAGCCCGGATCTGGGCGCGAGCATGTCCGTCCGGTTTCCATGGCGGCCCGCCGCAACCCTCGATAAGCTCAGGCCCGGGTTCGGGGAGGGATGAGATGGGAACGATCATCGCGCTCGTGTTTCTGGCGCTGGCCGTCGTGGTCGCGCTGGGGGCCATCAAGATCGTGCCGCAAGGGCGCGAGTTTACCGTCGAGCAGTTCGGCCGCTACACCCGGACCCTGAAGCCGGGGATCAGCTTCCTGACCCCGTTCGTCGAAGGCGTCGGCCGCCGCATCAACATGATGGAACAGGTGCTGGACGTCCCGCGCCAGGATGTGATCACCAAGGACAACGTGTCGGTCCAGGTGGACGCCATCGTGTTCATCCAGGTGATGGATGCGGCCGCGGCGGCCTATCGGGTGGCCAACCTGGATTTTGCCATCACCCAGCTCACCATGACCAACCTGCGCACCGTGGTGGGCAACATGGAACTGGACGAGGTGCTGTCGCAGCGCGACCAGATCAATACCCGCCTGCTCGAGGTCATCGACCAGGCCACCAGCCCGTGGGGCGTGAAAGTGGCGCGGATCGAGATCAAGGACCTGCAACCGCCGCCGGACATCACCAACGCCATGGCCCGCCAGATGAAGGCCGAGCGCGAGCGTCGCGCGGTGATCACCGAGGCCGACGGCGAGAAACAGGCGGCCATCACCGTGGCCGAGGGCCAGAAGCAGTCGGCCATCCTGCAGGCCGAGGGTCGCCGCGAGGCCGCCTTCCGCGACGCCGAGGCCCGCGAGCGCCTGGCCGCGGCCGAGGCCAAGGCCACCGAGCTGGTGTCGGACGCCATTGCCCAGGGCGACGTCAACGCCATCAACTATTTCGTCGCTCAGAAGTACGTGGAGGCCTTCGGCAAGCTGGCCGAGAGCCCGCAGCAGAAGACCGTCATCGTCCCGGCCGACATGGGGTCGCTGGTCGGCACCATCAGCGGAATCGGCGAACTGCTGAAGTCGATCGGCGCCGACGGCCCGGCTCAGCCGCGGCCGCAGGCCAAGGGCCGCGGCTCGGCCGTCCCGCCCAGCGGAGCCTGAGGCCGATGGGGATGATCGCGGAGCTATACGCCGTTCAGCCCTTCTGGATCTGGGCTGGGCTGGCGGCGGCGCTGCTGGGCGTCGAGGTGGTGACCGGCTCCGGCTGGCTGCTGTGGGCGTCTGCATCCGCGGCGGCGACCGGCGCCGTGGTTGGCCTCCTGGCGCCCAGCATGCCGACGGCGCTGCTGGCGTTCGCGCTGCTGACCATCGCCTCCACGCTGCTGGCGCGCCGCTACCTGCGGCGGCAGGCGGCGGCGAGCGGTGACATCAACGACAACGTCGCCAGGCTGGTTGGCCATCGCGGCTCGACCGTGAACGCGTTTTCCGGGCGAACGGGTCGCGTCTTCATCGACGGCAAGGAGTGGGCCGCCGAAATCGACGATGGCGACGCCTTGGAGGCCGGCGCGAACGTTGAGGTTGTGGGTGTCGATGGCGCGCGCCTGAAGGTCCGCCGGGCCTGAGGCCCACGGTTCGTCCGCAGGTCGGTCGAACATCGTGTTGTCAGGCTAAGGGGTTGGAAACAAGCCACACTTCAGCCGGCTTTGCAGGCCAGCTTGACCCCGACCGCGTGGCCGCGTTTATCTGACCGCAGAGTCACGATCCAAGCTCACGACCCCAGGAGAAGACACAGGTGAAGACGCCTAAAGCAATCGGGCTGGCGATGGCGATGGTCGCCGCGCTTCTCGTCCCGGCGGCGGCCATTTCGCAAGGCAAGAAGCCGGCCGCGATTCC
>DASVNS010000372.1:0-1856 GCA_036383735.1 Phenylobacterium sp.
GTTCGATCCTCTCGCGGTCGGGAATGGCTACGAGAGTTTCGCGCAGATCATCCTTCGACATGGCCGCGGCGTCTCCAGCCAGCTCGGCCGCAGCCTGCACCAAATCCGGATCCACGCTGAAAAAGGCCGCGAAGGCTTCGAGCGGGCCGGTCAGCGGGCCAATGCCAGGCAGGAGCTCGACGTCTTGGTCGGCGACCAACTCGCCCTGCACCGCTGTCAGCCACAAGAGGTAGAAGAGCCTGAGATCGCCCGAGAGCACGTCGGCCCGTAGCGGCGCTAGCTCAGCAAGCCACCCGGACTCGTCGTCCCGGTCGCCCCAATCTTCCTCAGGCTCCAGCTCGTCCGGGGCGATGTCGACGATGAGATTGTCGCCAGAGGCCCACACCTCGACCCAGTCCACCTCGCGAAGAAAAGGCCCGAGCTTCGCACGATCCAGAAGGCGCGCTGGCAGCCGCATCATCAGCCGTCGCGAGCCCCAGTTCGCGAGATAGAGATGCAGGTCGAACCATTGTTCCACGATCTTGCGCGGATCGCCCTTGAGGTCGCCCCATTCGTAGTGATTGGTGAAGCTCCTCGCGGTGATCCGCGCCCGCGACGATATCGATCGCAACGCCTCCTGGGCCGCTCGATCCAGGGGCCGGTCGATCGCCTGAAATTCGTAGTACTGATGCTCGCTCATGCACGGATCCTGCACATCGGCGATCGCTGGTGGAAGGCTATGGCGCCTGCGTGGCCAGCCAGGGATTAAGCAAAGCCACGCCCATGGGTTCGAAGTCGCCGACATTCCGGGTAACCACGGTCAGCCCGTGCGTCAACGCCGTCGCAGCGATGAGAGCGTCGCGCTCTGGCCGGGGACTCCCGCGGGTCAAGCGTTTGTAGAAACGTTGCTACTCCCACTCGATCGTCCCGGGCGGCTTTGAGGTGACGTCGTAGACGACGCGGTTGACGCCTCGCACCTCGTTGATGATCCGGGTGGCGCAACGGCCGAGGACCTCCCAGGGGAACTCGAAGAAGTCGGCAGTCATGCCGTCGGTGGAGGTGACCGCGCGCAGGGCCAGCACGTCTTCGTAGGTGCGGGCGTCGCCCATGACGCCCACGGTCTTCACGGGCAGCAGCACGGCGAAGGCTTGCCAGATGGTGTCGTACAGCCCCGCCTTGCGGATCTCCTCCAGATAGATGGCGTCGGCCTGTTGCAGAACGGCCACCTTCTCGCGGGTGATCTCGCCGGGGATGCGGATCGCCAGGCCGGGACCGGGGAACGGGTGGCGGCCGACGAAGGCCGGGGCCAGGCCCAGTTCGACGCCCAGGGCCCGCACCTCGTCCTTGAACAATTCGCGCAGCGGCTCGACCAGCTTCAGCTTCATATAGTCCGGCAGGCCGCCGACGTTGTGGTGGCTCTTGATCACCGCCGAGGGCCCGCCGCTGGCCGAAACGCTCTCGATCACGTCGGGATAGAGGGTGCCTTGCGCCAGGAAGGCGGCGCCTTCGATCTTGGCGCTCTCCTTGTCGAACACCTCGATGAACAGCCGCCCGATGGTCTTGCGCTTGGTCTCCGGGTCGGTGACGCCGGCCAGCTGCCCCAGGAAAAGATCAGC
Source organism: Phenylobacterium sp. (assembly GCA_036383735.1). Lineage (GTDB taxonomy): Bacteria > Pseudomonadota > Alphaproteobacteria > Caulobacterales > Caulobacteraceae > Phenylobacterium. Next base: position 1,596 of record DASVNS010000372.1, read on the forward strand.
CGCGTCAACGTGGACGAGCGGGATGTTGTAGTGGTCTCGGAACAGGGTGACGACCTGGGTCGCCTCGTCCTTGCGCAGCAGGCCGGTGTCGACGAACACGCAGGTCAGCTGCTCGCCGATCGCCTCGTGGATCAGCACCGCGGCGACCGATGAATCGACGCCGCCCGACAGGCCGCAGATCACCTTGGCGTCGCCGACCTGGGCGCGGATCTTCGCCACCTGTTCCTGGCGATAGGAGGCCATGGTCCAGTCGCCCTTCAG
>DASVNS010000373.1:0-4901 GCA_036383735.1 Phenylobacterium sp.
CGGCGAGCGAAACCGCGATGTGCGGGCCCGCAATGAGACCGCCGCGCGCCATCGCCAGGACTATTCCGACACAGCCGATCGGCTTGCCGCTGCGGCCCCCCAGGTGGAGGCTCCGGTCGGCCGGCTGGTGGCCGAAGCGGCCCGGGTCCGCGACGCCCTGATCGCCGAGCGAGAGGGGTGGGAGCGCGATCAGCGGGCGCTGTCGGGGCCGCGGACGCCGAGCGCGCGGCAGATCGAGCGCGAACTCCTAGCGGAGGATCGCGCCGCCTCTGCGCGGGCGCGCCTGAAGCTGCAGGCGGCCGATCAACGTGTGCGCCGGGTGCGGGGGCGGCGGCTGCAGCTGGTGGCGTGGATCCGCAATCCCGCCAGGATGATCTGGGCCAAGCACGCGGAACTGAACGCCCTCGCGCGGGCCCGGACTGCCGTTCGCAAAGCCGAGCTGCGCTTGCAACTTCGGCAGGCTTGGCTGCGATCGGCCCCGGGCCAGGGGCTGGTCGCCGCGCGCCGCCAGCCAGGGCTCGACCGGGCAGCCGACAATGCCCGCCAGCGGCGAACCCTGGTGCGAAAGATCAAGCGGATGGACCGACGCATCGAGGCCGCGACGCAGACCTATGACGCCTTGCGCGTGGCCCAGGAATTGGGTCAGCGCCAGCTACGTGTTCCCAGCCGTTCGCCCGACGCCACGCGGTTCATCCGCGATGTGGGGGCGCCGGCGCGCGAGGCCATCCTGCGTTACCCCGTGCTGGCCCGGCAGCAGGCCATCGAGCGCCTCAACCGGGGTCTGGGCCGCAGCATTGTCCGAACCCTGTTTCCTGGCCGCTAGGAGCTTCAGCATGACCCTCAGCGCCCGCACGCGCCTCATCCTGCCGCTGATGGCCCTGGCGGTCCTGCTGGGCCTCTCTACGGCCACGCAGGAGGTTGCCGCGTCCTTTCACTTCCCACGCGCGTTTGGCGCAGGCCTGATCGACGTTGGGCGTGTTCGGCTCTACGCGCCGTGGGCAATCGTCGGATGGTACGGCCGCTACGCCGCCCAATACCCTCGCGCCTTCGACGAGGCCGCCCTCTGGGGCCTAGCGGCCGGCTTCGTGCCCATCGTTGTCGCCATCCGGCTGGCGCGTCGGTTCCGCCGCGATCCGCCGGCGTTCGGGCTGGACGCCTGGGCGCGGCTGGACGATGTCCGGCGGGCGAAGCTGATCAATCCCAAAGGCGATATCAGCGGCCGGGTGCTGGGCCGGTTTGGCGGTCGTTACCTGACCTATGATGGGGTGGAGCACGCGATCATCGTCGGCGCGTCGCGGAGCGGGAAGGGCGCGGGCCATGTTGTCCCGACCCTCGTCGCCTGGCCGCAGAGCGCCTTTATCTACGACCGCAAGGGCGAGCTTTGGCACATCACGGCCGACCATCGAAAGCGCTTCAGCCACGTGTTCTATTTCGCGCCGACGGACCCTTCGACCGTGCGCTGGAATCCCCTGTTCGAGGTCCGCAAGGGGGCGATGGAGATCGCCGACATCCAGAACGTCGTGGGCATTCTGGTCGACCCGCTGGGGCGCAAGGCCGGCGATCTGACCTTTTGGGACCAGAGCGCCACCGACTTCTTCACGGCGCTGATCCTGCACGTGCTCTACAGCGAGCCGGACGAGCGGAAAAACCTCGCCCAGGTGCGCCGGCTGCTGATCAATATCGACTCGACGCTGCAAGCGATGATGCACACCGAGCATCGCCATCGGCCAGACTTCCACGCGCCCGATGGCCTGGCCCGCGACCGGCGAGGCGAACTTATCGCCGAGGTCCACCCGGAGGTGCTCCTGGGCGCTCGCTCGCTGGACAGCATGGACGAGCGGGTGAAGTCGAGCGTGCTGGCGACCTGCAAATCCTCCCTCAATCTATGGGCGGACCCCTTGGTGGACTACGCCACCAGCTGGTCGGACTTCGCGATCGGCGACCTGGTCTGCTCGGAAGCGCCAGTCAGCTTCTACATCATCACCCCGCAGGCCCACGCCGACCGCCTGGCGATGCTGGTGCGGGTGTTCACGCGGCAGACCATCAACAGCCTGATGGAGAGCGAGCACCATGACAGCCGGCGGCGGCGCAAGCGCCACCGGCTGCTGCTTCTGCTCGATGAATTTCCCAAGCTCGGCAGCCTGCCGTTTCTGGAGAACGCCATGGGCGAGATGGCCGGCTACGGCATTACCGCCCACCTGATCTGCCAGAGCTTCAACGACGTGTTTTCGAAGTACGGCGACAAGACCCCGCTGTTCGACAACATGCACATCACTGCCGCCTTCGCGACGTCGGAGCCGACCAGCATCGAAAAGGTCACCCGCCGGGCCGGCAAGGCCCTGGAGCTGCGCGACAGTTTCAGCGATCCGCGCACCCTGTTCAGCCGGGCGCACCGCTCGACCTCGCAGTCCGAACAGCAGCGCTACATTCTGTCCGAGGAGGACGTGCGGGGGCTCGACGACCGCCAGCAGTTTCTGTTCGTCAACAACTGCAAGCCGATCCGGGCGGACAAGATCCGCTACTACGAGGACCCGTTCTTTCAGGCGCGGACCAGCGATTATTTTCACGGGGCGACGGCGGCCTACCAACAGAAGCCCGGCCACGCTGATTTGCCAGGAGCCCCGCACAACGACTGGAAGGGCGTGCGGGCGGCTGGCGCGGCGCCCCCGCCGTTCGAGGGGGTGGTGGCTCCCCGCCACTCCAGCTCCGCGACGCCGCCGGCGATCGACGCCGGCCACTTCATGACGGCGACGTCGGCGCATTACCCTCGCGCCGATCTCGATGACGGCCTGGCTTAGGGAGAGCGGGATGGCTCAGCACAATTCCGTCGTCGCCGACCGCAAGGTCGCCGCGTTGCGTCAGGCCATGGGGCCTGTGATCGCGGCAGCCCTCGCCGAGAAACTTGTGGTCGAGGTGATGGTCAATCCCGATGGTAAGATCTGGGTCGACCGGATCGGGGAGGGGCGCTCGTTCACCGGCGAGCGCCTGGCGCCGGAGGACGCTGACCGCATCTTGCGGCTGCTGGCCGACCATGTCGGGGAGGTGGTGACCAAGGACCGGCCGCGGATCAGCGCCACCCTGCCGGAGACTGGTGAGCGCTTCCAAGGCGTTTCCATGCCGATTGTGTCGAGTCCGGCCTTTGCCATCCGAAAGCGGCCGGAGGTCGTCTTCACCCTCGATGATTATGTCGAACGCGGCATGCTCGCGCCTGCAATGGCCACCGTGTTGCGCGAGGCGGCCGTCTCGCGGCTGAACCTGCTGATCGCGGGCGGTACAGGGTCGGGAAAGACGACGCTGGCCAACGCCATACTGGCCGAGCCTGCGTTCGCGACGGACCGGGTGGTGCTGATCGAGGACACCGCCGAGCTGCAGTGTGCGGCGGCCGACAAGGTCGAGATGCTCACCAAGCGGACTGATCCCCCCGTGACAATGACCGATCTGGTGCGGGACACTCTGCGGCTGCGGCCCGACAGAATCATCATCGGCGAGGTGCGGGACGGTTCGGCCCTAGATCTCCTGAAGGCCTGGAACACCGGCCACCCTGGTGGTCTGGCTACCATTCACGCGAACAGCGCGGCCGAAGCGTTGTCGCGGCTGGAAGATCTGATCGGCGAGGTGACACAGCGCGTGCCGTATCGGGCGATCGCGCAGGCCATCAATGTGGTGGTGTTCATTGAGCGCACCTCGACTGGTCGTCGCGTGACCAATGTGAGTCGGGTGACAGGGCGCCGCGACGACGGCTATGAACTGCTGGCGGCCTGCGATGACGCCTGAGCGAGCGGACGCCTCGCTACCGTCGGCGGTGCCGGCTGAGCCTTTCCCCGGGAGTTAGGAGATCTGATGCCGCGTGTGTTCGACATAGAGGGTCATCCGTGGGCCGACGGCGGACGCCAAGCTTTCCGTCTGACCACCCTGATCCAGGACCTCGGACCAGACGACATCCTGCGGCTGACCGATCGCGCCACCGGGCACAAATCCTATTGGCGCGTTGCCGCGCCCAGCGACACGGGTTCAATCGAATGCGTGGAAGATGTCTGGCGCGGCGTTCTGGCCCAGACCGACTGGGAAGGATGAGGCTTGCGTTGGGCGTCGGCGCCGCCCCGCGATCGTACAAGGTGAGCCGGGCGCGGCGTCCGGATCGCGCAGGAACTCGGCCGCTGTGACGCCAAGCTCCTTGGCCAGGCGGTCCACCAGGTTGATCCCGGCGGCATAGACGCGCTGCTCCAGCGAGTTGACGTAGGTGCGATCTGTCCTTGCACGACGGGCGAGTTCTTCCTGTGACAGCCCGGTCTTCACCCTCGGCGAGGGGCTGCATGGTGATCTCTGCCTGTCAGAAATATAGAAAAACTTCTGACAAGAAGCAAACGGCCAACGTTTGTCCTGCGGGCGCGGGCACAATTGAGGCTGCGGCCGGCGTCGCCGACCTAGCTTGGAGGGCGACCACGCCCATATAGGTCACCTCTGCAGAGACGGATGGGCATATGGCGTACCGATGGGGCTTCGAACTCCTTGGAATGAACTGGGTTGATAGTCTGAGCTACAGCTTGCATGGCCCTGACGTCGCGATCCTACGAGACGAGGAGGACGACCGTCCGCCTCTGTTCTTCTTCACCTCCGAACACTTCAATGACCTTGAGCCTGGCCCGGCGCTCGCGTCGCGCGCCGGAGCCCTGAAGACAATCTTTGACGGGGCTATGTTCCTGCTTGAGGGCGTGGGCTTCTCCCCCGAGCGTCTTGGCGACCTGATAGACTTTCAATCCGATCGTCGGCGTGGTGCGTTCGGCGCCGCGCAAGGCGTCGACCCATTCTCGCCCTCCCTGTTGGCGGCGCCCATGGACGCCAGACACCGCGACCGCGTGGCCGACCGGCTCCTGGAGGGGTCGCTCTACAGTTCACGTTCT
>DASVNS010000374.1:0-7588 GCA_036383735.1 Phenylobacterium sp.
GCGACGAGGATCACGCCGCCATAGAACTTGCCATCGCCGATCAGCGTCTCCATCGCGGGACGGATGCGAGCCAGGCGCTCGCTGCTCATGCCAAATGTCTCGGCCGCCTCGGCCATAGCCTATTTCTCCGCAGTTCCGCCCTCGGGCGTGTCCGACCCTGCTTAGGGGGCGCTTCGCGGCGACGGACCTATCGGGCCGGATAGGTGCCGCGGTCGCCGCCGCCTGGGAAACCCCCCTGCCTGACGCAAGAGGACGAGACGCTATGGCCCGCGGCGCGCGCGGCCGGGACGCACCCGGCTCCCTTGGCGCATTCCACTACGTCATCGTGGGCGGCGGCGCCGCCGGCTGCGTGCTCGCGAACCGCCTGAGCGCCCAGCCCGACGTCAGGGTGGCGCTTGTGGAGGCGGGCGGTCCCGATCGACACCCGCTGATCCACGTGCCTGCGGGCGTCGCCGGCCTGATCGGCCACCCCGAACTGGACTGGCGATACTCCACCGCGCCCCAGGAAGCGGCGGCCGACCGCCGCATCGCCCTGCCTCGCGGCCGTGTGCTCGGCGGCTGCACCTCGACCAACGGCATGGTGTACTTCCGCGGCCATCCTGCGGACTACGACGCCTGGGCGGCCGCAGGGTGCAACGGCTGGGGCTATTCGGACGTCCTGCCTTATTTCGCGCGGTCGGAAGGCAATTCGCAATTCCGCGACCAGCCGTGGCACGGCGCCGACGGGCCCATGCGGGTCTCCAGCTACCGGCGCCCGAACCCGCTCTCGCGCCGCTTCGTCGAGGCGGGCATGAGCCTCGGCTATCCCGCGGTCGACGACTTCAACGTCGGCCGCCCGGAAGGCTTCGGGCTGAGGCAGGCGACGATCCGCGACGGGCGGCGCGAGTCCACGGCCACCGCCTTCCTGCGTCCGGCGAGCAACCGCCCGAACCTGGCCGTGTTCACGAACGCCCTGGCCGACCGCCTCGTCGTCGAAGACGGCCGGGTCACCGGGGTTCGGATCCTGCAGGACAACGTCGCCAAGGTGCTGACGGCGGAGTGCGAGGTGGTGCTGTCGGCGGGCGCCTACGGCTCGCCCGCGATCCTGCAGCGCTCCGGGATCGGGGACGCCACCACGCTCAAGGGCGTGGGGATCGAGGTCGCGCATCACGCGCCGGCCGTGGGCGGCGGCCTGCAGGACCATCTGGTGGCGCCGGTCCAGATGGCGACCGACAGCGCGCTTCCCTACGTCGTGGATTGGCGGGTGCTGCCGCGGCTGGCGGGCAATCTGCTGGAGTACGCGCTGCTCCGCCGCGGCCCGCTGGCGTCCAACGTCTTCGAAGCGACCGCCTTCATCCGCACCTCGCCGGACCTTCCGCGGCCCGACGTGCAGTTGATCTTCATGCCGATGCACCGGGCGCCCACGCCGCTCCCCCGTCGACGTGGATTCGGGATACTTGTGGCGCTGCTCAGGCCCCGCAGCCGTGGGTCCGTTCGCATCGCCTCACCCGATCCCGCCGCAGCGCCCATCATAGATCCCCGCTTCCTCAGCGATCACGCCGACCTCCCCCCCCTGTTGAAGGGGCTCGGCGTCGCTCGTCGCATCTTTGCCTCCGGTCCCTTCGCGGACCTCGACGCGACGGAACTCCTGCCCGGCGCCGAGAGCGTCGATCCGAACGCCCTGGCCGATCACGTGCGCCGCAACTGCGTGACGGTGCACCACCCGGTCGGCACCTGCCGCATGGGCCCGGATGCGGATTCGGTGGTCGATCCCACGCTCCGCGTCCGCGGCCTCGACGGGCTCCGCGTCGTGGACGCCTCCATCATGCCGACGATCATCGGCGGCAACACGGCCGCTCCGGTGATCATGATCGCCGAGAAGGCGAGCGACCTCATCCTCCGGGCCCATCGCGGGTGACCGCCGGGCCCTTCACCTCAGCTCAGACAAGTAGAGAAAACATGCAGAACCTGGTCTTCGTCCGTTTCTTCCCCAAGCCCGAGGCTGTGGCGCGCGTGGGGGAACTCCTCCATTGGATGGTCGGCAACTCGCGCACCGAGCCCGGCTGCATGGTCTACAACTTCTACGAGGGGACCGACCCCGCCCGGGCGATGTTCTGCCTTGTCGAGCGCTACCGCGATGACGACGCGCTGCAAGCCCATCGCGACACCGACTACTACAAGGCATATCGGGCCGAGATTCTCGACCTTCTGGACGCGCCCATGGACATCAATGTCCTGAAGGTCATCCAGGAAGCCTGAGACCGGAGGTCGGGGGGGCGCCGGCGTTCGCGTCGGCGCTGCGCCGGTAAGCCCAATGAACACGCAACCCACACCCCCGCGACCGGGCCTCACGCCCCTGCGCGACCCGAGCCTCCTCATCGAATGCGCCCTCATCGGGGGCGACTGGATCCCGGCCGAGCCCGGCTCGGCGCTGGACGTCCTCAATCCGGCGACGGGCGCCCTCGTCGGACGGACGCCGAACTGCGGCGCGCGCGAGACACGCCTCGCGATTGAAGCCGCGGCCCGGGCGTTCCCCGCCTGGCGCCGCGTGCCCGCCGGCGAGCGGGCCGAGATCCTCGAGCGTTGGTGGAGCCTGATCCTCGAGCACGCCCAGGACCTCGCCGCCATCATGACGGCCGAGCAAGGCAAGCCCCTCGCCGAAGCGGAGGCCGAGGTCCGTTACGCCGCCAGCTTCGCCAAATGGTTCGCCGAGGAGGGCCGGCGCGTCTGTGGCTACGACATCCCGGCGCCCACGCGGGATCGCCGGATCCTGGTGCTCAAGGAGCCCGTCGGGGTCACCGCCGCCATCACGCCGTGGAACTTCCCCGCGGCGATGATCACCCGCAAGGCCGCCGCGGCGCTCGCCGCCGGATGCCCGATGGTGGTGAAACCGTCCGAGCTCACGCCGTTCACCGCCTTGGCCCTGGCCGAACTGGCGTTGCGGGCGGGACTGCCGGCGGGGCTGCTGAGCATCGTGACCGGCCTGCCCGAGCCGATCGGCGGCGAGCTGACGACCAATCCCCAGGTGCGCAAGCTGTCGTTCACCGGCTCGACCAGGGTCGGCGCCTTGCTGATGCGCCAGTGCGCCGATGGCGTGAAGCGGCTCAGCCTCGAGCTCGGCGGCAACGCCGCGTTCATCGTCTTCGACGATGCCGACGTCGACCTGGCCGTCGAGGGCGTGATGGCCAGCAAGTTCCGCAACGCCGGCCAGACCTGCGTCTGCGCCAACCGCATCCTCGTGCAGGCGGGCGTGCACGACCGGTTTGTCGAGCGGCTGGCCGTGGCGGTGGAAGCACTACAGGTCGGCGAAGGGACCGGTCATGGCGTGACGCTTGGCCCCCTGATCAACGCCGCGGCGATCGCCAAGGTGGAGGCGCATCTGAGCGACGCGCTCGCTCTCGGGGCATACGTGGTGGCGACGGCCGCGCACGACCTGGACCCGACCCGCTTCGCGACGCCCACCCTCATCACCGGGGCCAGCGAACCGATGCGCATCGCGCAGGAAGAAACCTTCGGCCCACTCGCCGCCGTCTTCCGTTTTGAGAGCGAAGCCGAGGCCCTTCGCCTCGCCAACGCCACCCCATTCGGCCTTGCCAGTTATTTCTATACCGGCGATTTCCGCCGCGCGTGGCGCGTCGCCGAACAGCTCGAGGCGGGGATGGTGGGGCTGAACACGGGCTCCGTATCCATGGAAATGGCCCCTTTCGGGGGCGTGAAATCTTCCGGCTTCGGGCGCGAGGGCGGCCGCGAGGGCATTGCGGAATACCTGCAGACCAAGGCCTTCCATTGGGCCGGACTCGATATGGACGCCTACCGCTGAGCCTGTCCCGCGCGGCGACGCCGCGCGGGGAAACTGGCCTCAGAACGCCCGGCTCAGGCTCACGCCCCATTCGCGCGGCCGGCCGAAGCTGGCCTCCTTCAGGCCGAAGCCCGCCGAGGCGTTGCCCGACACCATGTAGCGCTCGTCGGAGAGGTTCGTCCCGAACAGCGCCGCCTGCCACTTGCGGTCGGCGGAGGCATAGCTGATCCGGGCGCCGAACAGGTCGTAGGCGCCCTGGGTCAGGTCCGGGTCGTTGGCCACGTCGTTGTAGACGGTGCTGTAGTGGCTCCAGTCGGCCCGCGCCTGGATCCGTGCGCCGGATCCCAGCTCATGGGTGTACTGGACCCCGGCGTTGGCGGTCCACTTGGGCGCCTTCACGAAGTGGGTGGCGAGCGTGATCGGCAGCACCTGGCCGGCGGCCAGCCCGAGCCCGACCTTGGCGTACTCGGCATCCATGTAGCCGACCCCCAGGTTGAAGTCCCAGGCGGCCGCGGGCTTGGCCTGGGCCTCCAGCTCGACGCCCTTGACCTCGCCGGCCGCCGCATTGGCCACGAAGTTGCGCGGCGTCTGGTTAACGGTGACCTGGATGTTCTTGTACTCGCTGAAGTAGCCCGCGAGGTTCAGGATCAGGCGACGGTCGAGCCAGGCGGTCTTCACGCCGCCCTCGTAGGTCCACAGCGTCTCCGGTTGGTACTCGGTGACCTCCGAGGCGTCGTTCAGCGGCCGGGCGTTGAAGCCGCCGCTCTTGAAGCCCTTGCCCGCAGAGACGTAGAGCAGCGCGTCCGGCGTGGCCTTGTATTCCAGCCCCACCTTGGGCGTGAACGAGTCCCAGGAGCCCTTCCGCGTCAGGTTGGCGATGACGCCGCCGTCGCGGATGCGGCGATGGTCCAGATAATAGGTCTTCTCGTCGCGGTTCACGCGCGCGCCCAGCGTCATGCTCAGCTGGTCCGTGAGGCTGAAGCTGCCCTGCGCGAAAGCCGCGTAGGTCTTGCTCACCACCCGCGTGTAGATGGCCGCCGACGGGCTGAAGGGCGGCGGCGAAGCGCCCGGCGCCAGGCCCAGCGCCAGCTTGGCGTAGCCCAGGTCCGTGGCCCGCTCGCGGAAGCCGTAGAGACCCGCGACCCAGGTCAGGCGGTCGCCGAAACCGCTGCCGTTGAACTGCAGCTCTTGGCTGATCTGCGCCTGGACGTCGTGGTTGAAGGTCTCGCGGAAGGTGAAGGGCGTGTTGTCCCCGTCGCGGGCGAAGGTGGCTTCGAGGCCTCGGACGGCGGTGATGCTCTTGACCGAGACCGTCCCCAGATCCCAGTTCACCGTGCCGGAGGCGCCCCACAGGTCCAGGTCGTTGACGTTCGGACCTGTGCCGTAGGTGGTGAACGGGCTGTCGGTGAGGAACGAGGTGTTGAGGGTCCGCAGCCCATTGGGCGCAACGATCCCCAGCCCCGGCGCGACGAAGGTGTTGAAGTTGCCGAGGAACGGCCCGACGTTGAAGCCGGGGACCGCGCCGATCACCAGGGCCTTCTGCGGGGCCGAGTGCTCGCGGGCGCGGGTGTAGTCGGCGGCCAGATCCACCGAGACGGTCTCGGAAGGCTCCCAGTGCAGCTGGCCGCGGACGGCGTCGGCGTTGCGGTCGCCAAGGTCGTCGCCGGTCAGGAGGCGTTTGCCGTAACCGTCGCGGCCCAGGTGGGCCGCCGAGATCCGGGCGAAGGCGTTGTCGGCCAGCGGCACGTCCACGTGCGCCTTGATGTCGAGACGGTCGAAGCGGCCGGTGACCACCTCCACCTGTCCGCCGAGCTCACGGTCGGGCTGGGCCGTGGTGATCACGACCGCGCCGCCGATGGTGTTCTTGCCGAACAGGGTGCCCTGGGGTCCTCGCAGCACCTGGATTTGGCCGACGTTGAAGGCGTCCAACGTGCCGCCGATCGATCGCGCGTAGTAGACGCCGTCCACGTACACGCCCACGCCCGGGTCGCTGAAGATGGCGAAGTCGTTCTGCCCGACCCCGCGGATGAACACCGTGGCGTTGTAGTTGCCGCCGCTCAGCGCCGCGGCGCCGTCGAAGCGGATGCTGGGCGCGAACTTGGCAATCTGGTCGATGCTCTCGACACCCCGCGCGGCCAGCGCTTCGGAGCTCAGCGCCGTCACGGCCACCGGCGTGTCCTGCAGGCGCTCCTCGCGCTTGCGGGCCGTGACGACGACCTCTTCGATCTGGGCGTTTTCGCCGGACGCCTGCGCGGCGGCAGGCTGCGGCGCGGCCACCGCGACGGCGGCCAGAAGCATGCCGCCGAAGATCAGGCGGCCAGATTCGTTTCCAGCCTTGGGCTTGGACATCGTGTTTCCTCCAGCAGGCTGTTTTCGCCTTCGCCGAGACGGCGTCAGGAGAATAATTATTATGCCTGCTAATTGTTATTGATATCGTTTCTTGCGACTCTGCAATCCGGACCGCACATGGCTCCGACTTTCGTGGCGCGATGTTGCGTGAGCGCCACAGCAAAGCTTGGGAGATGCGGACAGTTCAGAACGGATACGGCGTGGCGGCGGGCTTCACGGTGGTCCAGCGCCAGGTGGTGAACTCGTCCAGGTTGGCGGGACCGCTGATGCGACTGCCGTTGCCCGACGCGCCCATGCCGCCGAACGGCGAATGCGGCCCCGCCTCCACGGTCTGGTCGTTGATGTGCAGGTGGCCCACGTCGAGCCGCTCGCCCAGCGCCATGCCGCGACCTACGGAGCCGGTGATGATCCCCGCCGCCAGGCCGTAGTCGCCACGGTTGGCGAGGTCCGCCGCCTGGGCGTCGTCGGCGAAGGCGGTGACGACCGCCACCGGCCCGAAGATCTCCTCGTCGAAGGCTCGCATCCCGGGCGTCACGCCGGTGAGCACCGTCGGCCGATAGAAGAGCCCCTCGTAGGTCCCGCCCGCCGCCAGCGTCGCGCCGGCCGCCACGGTGTCGCGGACGATCCCGTGCACGCGTTCGACCTGCCCCTGGCTGATCAGCGGACCCAGCGCCACCTGGCGACTGATCGGGTCGCCCACCGGCAGCTGGCCGGCCTTCTCGACGAGGCGGGCCACCAGGCCGTCGTGCAGCCCCTGCTGCACCAGGATCCGGCCCGTCGTCATGCAGACCTGGCCCTGGTGCAGCCACGCGCCCCAGGCTGCGTTGGAGGCGGCGGCGTCCAGGTCGGCGTCGTCCAGGACGATCAGGGCGTTCTTGCCGCCCAGCTCGAGCGCCACCTTCTTCAGGTGCGCCCCGGCCGTCTCGCCCACCTTGCGACCCGCCGCGGTGGAGCCGGTGAAGGCCACCATGGCGATGTTCGGATCCCGGCACAGCGCGTCGCCGGCCTCGGCGTCCCCGGGCAGCACGTGCAGCAGTCCAGGCGGCAGGCCCGCCTCTTCGAACAGCCGTGCGATCAGGAAGCCGCCGCTGACCGGCGTGCGCGGATCGGGCTTGAGCACCACGGCATTGCCCGCCGCCAGCGCCGGCGCCACCGCACGGATCGACAGCACGAGGGGAAAGTTGAACGGGGAGATCACGGCGACCACGCCCAGCGGAACCCGGCGCGCCGTGCTGAGCCGGCCGTCGGCGGAGGGCAGCAGCAGCCCCTGTGGCTCGGTGGCCATCATGGCGGCCTGGCGCACAAATCCAGCCGCATGCTCAAGCTCGACGGCCGCCTTGGCCTCGACCGAGCCGGTCTCGCGCATCATCCACGGAGCCGCCTCGCCGGCCCGTTCGGCGAGCAGGCTTGCCGCCCGCAGCAGCACCGCCTGGCGCGCGTCGCCCGGCAGGGCCGCCCAGG
>DASVNS010000375.1:0-6302 GCA_036383735.1 Phenylobacterium sp.
AAGACCTTCGCCACGAGACTGCTGGCCGCCGGCAAGCCAAAGCGGCTCATCCTGACCGCCGTCGCCCGTAAGCTCGTCATCATCGCCAACGCCATCCTCAGAGACGCTCATGCCACCACGCCCGAACTGACTTGATGACACCCGTTGTGTGACGACGCCCGGCGCCGGGAGGGGCAAACGCACCGGACGCCCCAGGCCGTCGCCGCTGCCCGCTCCCGGCCAGCGAGCGAGGGAGAGAATCGACCCATCTCTCCACCCCATAGGCGGCCACCATACCCTCTGCTCGTCCCGGCCGGGCCCGACCCGGCCATCCATCCGGCGGCGCGCGCAGGCGGGTGATGCGCGGGTTCGGCGCACTGAATGGGTGGCCGGGTCAGGCCCGGCCAGGACGAGCGGGGTGGGCGGGGGCGACGTGGGGCCTGGGGCCTGCCCTTTCCACCACGCCCTCTTCGGGGCGCGGTCCCCCTTTCCCGCTTGCGGGAAAGGAAGGGGAATCGGAGCCTAACCCTGCTGCCTGGCAACTGTCTCTGACCTCGGCGGTGCGATGCGATCGGAGCCATGATGCCCAAAGTCGGACGCATCGCAGGCCGGCAAGCGCTCTGTATGAGCGAAGCAACTACTGATCATACCCCTCCGCCACGCAGTCGTTCTGCCAGACGAAGTCGAAGCGGTCCTGGTTTAGGTACTCTGCGCCACCGCCGCCTTCGATGTAGGGTCCTGCGGTCCCGTCGATGTAGACGATGAACCGCGCGGGCGCATTGTGCGCCTCCTGGACCACCCCGCAGGTCTGACCCGTGTTTTGGTCGCCCGTGAGTTGAAGCTTCGAGAACTGCGCCGACGGCTCGCCGACTTCCGATCGAATTTTTTCTACGGCGCGGGCGATCTGCTGCGCGCGCCAGTCCGGCGCCTCGCAGGCGGTCATCGCGAGCAGACCGCACAAAAGAAGTCTTCGCATTCGCAGCTTCAGCCTCCCTGCTCGCGAAGGGTGCGTCGGCCCCCGTGAAAACGCAATGGTCGCGTCCGTTGCCGCGAGCGCGGCGGCGCAAGACATAGTGGGTCAAAGCGCGAGCTTCATCAGCATCCTAATGTGTTTGAGTAGGTGTCGGGGGCCGGTGAAGACCGCGTCGAAGGGGTATTTCGGGGTGATGCTGTAGTTCGCGTGGGTCATCTGGGCGACGTAGGCGCAGATTTCGGAGAAGATGGGTTGGGTGAGACCTTTGGGTCTTTGAATATTGATCATCATATTGTGAATATAGGTGGTCGATGGGTGAATGGCGATATCTTTGTGGTGCTGGACTGACCGGCGTGACTGAGGCTTGCCCTTTCCACCACCCGCTCTTCGGCGGGCGGTCCCCCTTTCCCGCATGCGGGAAAGGAAGGTCGACGAGGTGACCGTCGCGATCGAGGCCGCGGGGTCCCCCTTTCCCGCATGCGGGAAAGGAAGGGGGTTGCGGGGTTGGTGTTTTCGTTATGTTCTTGTTGTTCCTTTCCCGCATGCGGGAAAGGGGGACCCCGCCCCGGAGAGGGCGGGGTGGAAAGGGAGGGCGGTGGCGTGGCGGGCAGGGTTTCGGATCGGGTGGCGACGCGGGCGCGGGCGTTGCGGAAGGCGATGACCGAGCCTGAGATCATGCTGTGGTCGAGGCTGAAGGGGCGGGGTGGCGACCGGCCGATCTTCCGGCGGCAGTTCGCCTATGAGACCATGATCTTCGACTTCTATTGCCCGGCGGCGCGGCTGGCGGTGGAGGTGGATGGGCGGACGCACTGGGAAGAGGACGCGCGCGAGAAGGACGCGGCGCGGGATGGGTGGTTGGCTGGGCGCGGGGTGGATGTGATGCGGGTCGGGGCCGGGTGGGTCTATCGCGACTTGGGCGGCGTGGCCGATGCGGTGATCCGGCGGGCGCTGGAGCGGATTGGGACGCGGTAGGATTGGGCGATGGGGCGGTCGAGAGGTTGCGACTGAGGCTTGCCCTTTCCACCACCCGCTCTTCGGCGGGCGGTCCCCCTTTCCCGCATGCGGGAAAGGAAGTGTTCGTTGTTTGTTCTTGACGGATGCGCGGGATTGTGGGAGGGTTTCGGTCAGGGTTGATGGGTGCGCCTGCGGGCGGCCGAGGATCGCCCTGGCTCTCTTTTCTTCAGACATGGTGGTGGCGATGGCGGACCCGACTCCGGCAGCGATGGCGACTCCGGCAGCGACAGTGACTCCGGCGCGGCGGCGCTATGTGCGGACGGACTACTCGCGGAAGGTGGCGACGGTGCAGCGGATGTGCCGGCGGATCGAAGCGGGCGAGAGCCTGACCGAGGTGTGCCGCGACCCGACGATGCCGCAGCGCTCGACGTTCGTGGCGTGGCTGGCGGGGAATGCCGAGCTGGCGGAGATGGTGGAGGCGGCGAAGGCGCAGGCGGCGCGGACGTTTCCGGCGCGGCGAACCTATCACCGGTGGAATGCGACGGTGGCGGCCGAAGTGCTGGCGCGGATCGAGGACGGGCGGGGGCTGCGCGAGGTGTGCGCCGAACCCGACATGCCGGCGCCCGCCTCGGTGACGCGGTGGCTGAACGCGCGGCCAGCGTTCGCCGAGGCCTATCGGCTGGCGCGGCAGGCGCAGGCGGACCGGCTGTTCGACCTGGCCTGGCGGATCGCGCTGGAGGCCACGGAGGACGAGGTGGCGACCGCGCGGCTGAAGATCCAGACGCTGAAGTGGCGGGTGGGTAAGCTGGCGCCGCGCAAATACGGGCCGCTGAAGGCGCAGGCGCCCGAAGGAGAGGCGGGTCCGGCGGCGGGAGGCGCCCGGACGGTCAGCTTCGAGATGCGCCACTTCGCCGTGACGCCGGAGGGCCGGGTGGTGGAGACCACGCGGGCGGTGCGCGGCATGTCGCCCGCCGACCAGTCGACGCTGCGGGCGGCGATCCGCGAGGGGCGGGTGTCGCTGGCCGAGCTGGAGGCGATGGGAGCCGCGCGGCTCGGCCCGCAGGACTGAGCGCGCGGTTCAGGCGAGCGCGGTTATCGGCAGCGAAGATTGCCGCGGTCGATCTCGCGGCCGAGCAGAGCGCCGCCGGCGGCGCCGATCAGGGTGCCCACGGTGCGGTTGCGACCGCCGTCGAGCTCGCGGCCGACCAGGGCTCCGATGGCCCCGCCGATCACCAGCCCGGTGGTGCCGTTGGCGCGGCGGCAGCGATAGCGGCCGTCGTTGCCGCGCCAGATGGTGTCGTTGGCGGCCAGGCGACGGGGCTCGACGTAGCGGCCGCGGCTGTCGTAGCGGACGCGCCCGTCATAGCGGTCCCGGTCGTCGTAACGAGGCGCGTCGTGGGCGCGCTTGCCGTGGGCGGGGGCCCAGGGCGGCGGGTCGGCCAGGGCCGGCGAGGCCGTCGGGATGATAAAGGCGGCGAGGGCGGCGGCGATCACGGACTTGCGCATTCGGAGTTCCTTGCTGCGGGTCACCGCGTTTTGCGGTGCAGCTGTGGCGTTAGAATGGCGAGAGGGCGGTCCCGGTTCCCTTAAGCCAGCCGGCAAGTCATCGGCGCAGACTGAGGAACATCGGGACGAGGTAGACGGAGACCAGCAGCAGCAGGCCGATGACCACGGCGCGGCCGATGAGCTTGCGGCGGCGTTCGGCGGCGGGCGTGTCGGGGGTCATGACGGCCTTGTAGCATGCCGGCGCGGCCAGGTGGGCGCGATCTCGTGCAGCTCGCAGGCCACGCCGTTGTGGTCGGCGTCCTGGTCGGCGGAATAGGCGGGCGAGCCGCGGGGGATGGCGGACACCCCGGCGGCGCGGGCGGCGGCGCAGTCGGGATAGGGCCGGCGGGGAAGGTCCTCGGCGAGCGCATGGCCCAGGCTGGGCCGCACGGCGGGGTACATCCGGTCCAGCGCCAGGCCGATGGCGAGCAGGCACAGGGTCAGGCAGGCGATCAGGACGGCGTCGGTGGGGCCTAGCACCACGCGGCGCCTGGAGTTGGCCCCCTGACGCCGCCAGGCCGCGTCGAAACGGCGCTGCAGGCGGGCGGCGTCGTCGAGGCGTGGGCGACCGTCGACGGTCGGGAACGGGGGTGGGGTCATGGTCACGCTTGAACCATGGCCGTCGATGGGAAAGGCGCGGTGAAGGCCCGTGGTTAAAGCGTGGCCTTGTTGTCGCAGGCGCCGTTCCGTCGCAGGCGGTCAGTCCTCGTCGCCGGTCTCGTCGCCGACGGCGGCGGCCACCAGCTTGCGCCAGGTCGGATCGGTGTCGTCCACCAGATCGACGTCGTCCAGCAGCGCCACCGCGCCTTCGCCGTCCGGGAGGATGAGGCCGAGGACCTCCATGGTCTCGCCGTCGTCGCCGTCGTGGGCCTCGGCCTGGACGGCGACCGCGGCCTGTTCGCCGTCCTCGGCCCACCAGATCACCGGCTGCGGCAGCTCCATCGCGATGGGCCGGCCGTTTTCGGTGTCGCCCAGCGCGAAGATGGCCTTGCGGGCCTGCACGTCCTGGAGGTCGGCCACCCGCCCGCCGAACGGGACCAGGCGCTGCCAGTCGTCGATGTCGAAGCCGGCGTCAGGCTCTTCGCTCATGTCGTCCCCCAAATCACTGCGCCATGACTAGCAAGCCCGCCGATGCGCGCAATCACCGCGCGACACGGGCTGCGGACAGGTTAGGTTCGCACGTTGCGCAAGGGAATCTCGAGATGGCGGAATTGAAGGACGACCAGCTGGAGGGCGAGACCCCGATCCAGCGCGCGCTGCGCCTCAAGAAGGCCTCGCAGGCCAAGGGCGGCCCGCCCGGGCAGCGGGTCGAGGGCGAGCGCGCCGCGGCCGCGCGGTCGCAGTCGAAGTCCAAGCCCTGGATGAAGCGGTAGGCCGCAGGGTTTGTTCGAGCTAGCGGGGCTTCCTGTTCGACCAGATCGCGACTCCGCCCAGGACGACCATGAAGGTCCCGAACATGGCGATGACGGCGGTGACGACGACGGCGGATTCGGCAGGCATCGGGAAACTCCTTTTCTGGAGCCCTGATGCCGGGCTTGACGGGCGGGGGCCTTGATCCAGGTCAACCGGACGTGCGACGCCGAGGGGGATTGCGGCCAAGGTCGCGTGACGCGAGATCGCTCGACATGTTCGAGTTGAACAAATTGCCGGCGGATTGCGCGCAGCGGCGCGGCGGGGGCGGGTGCGCCTACTGCCGGGCGCGGCCGTTCAGTGTGTGCGCCAGCGTCCCCGACGCCGACCTGCATCGGCTGGACGCCCTGGCCGAGACCGTCGTGCTGGCGGCGGGGCAGGCGCTGTTCCACGAGGGCGATCCCGCCGGGCACGTGTTCAATGTGACCTCGGGCTCGGTGCGCACCTACCGCCTGCTGGCGGACGGGCGGCGGCACATCGCGGGCTTCCTGTTCGCGGGTGATTTCATCGGGCTCGGCGTCGGCGAGACCTATGGCCTCTCGGCCGAGGCGATCGAGGCGACGACCGTCTGCCGGTTCCGCGCGTCGGAGTACCGGGCGCTGATGGCCGAACGGCGCGAGCTGGAGGCCGCCCTGCTCGCCCGCGCCGGCGACGAGCTGGCGGCGGCGCAGCGGCAGATGCTGCTGTTGGCGCGCAAGACGGCGCTGGAGCGGGTGGCGTCGTTCCTGCTGGACCTGCCGGCCGCCGACCCGCTGCGGCCCGGGCCCGCGGGGATCGTGCGGCTGCCGATGACGCGCTCGGAGATGGCGGACTACCTGGGGCTGACCCTGGAGACCGTGAGCCGCACGCTGACGCGACTGAAGCGGAGCGGACTTGTCCGCCAGCTCGCGCTGAACGAACTGCGTGTGGAGAAGCCCGACGCCCTGCGTGCGCTGGCCGACGGTGGCGCCTGATTCGAACCCTTAGTGGGTGACGACCCAGCGGCTGACGTAGGCGTGGGTGGCGCGGGCCAGTTTCGGCGGGCCGGAGAAGTAGAACTCGCTGCCGAACATCACCTTGCGCTCGCGCCAGGTCAGCGCGCCGGTGTCCTCGGCCTGGAGGACCTGTCTCAGCTTTCCGCTCATGCCGGCGGGCACGAAAGCGACATAGGTGGCGTCGGGCATGACGAACTCCGCTGAAGCCCCTGCTGCAGCCCTGGACGCAAAAGAGGGTGAGTCCGTGGCGCCACCAAGCTTTGCAGGAGGAGTTTTCCACCGCCGTCCGCTGGGCCGCGCCATATGCCGCGCAGTCTTCCGTTGACACGATTCCAGCCCGCCCATATGAGGGCCGCCTTCGCACGACCAGCCGGTCCTGCGCGGGTGTAGCTCAGTTGGTTAGAGCGCCGGCCTGTCACGCCGGAGGTCGCGGGTTCGAGTCCCGTCACTCGCGCCACGTGCGCCGG
>DASVNS010000376.1:0-11356 GCA_036383735.1 Phenylobacterium sp.
CTGATGCTGACCCGGCTGATCGACAGGTTCGGGATCTGGCCCGCCAGGTCGCGGACGCTGTCCACCTTGCGGTCCGCCAAGGTCTGCGCCGAGAAGGCGGTGATGGCGATCGGGGTGTCCTGCAGGTTGGTGGCGCGCCGCTCGGCGGTGACCACCAGCTCCTCGACGGCGTTGGCGTCGGTGGCCGCGGCCTCGACGCTCTGGGCTGCTGCGGCGCCCGACCACGCCACAAAGGCTAGTGCGACGGCGGTGGAGCCCAACAGCGGACCACGGTTCGGTACAATTTTACTGATGTTCATTTGAACGCCCTTCCTCAAGTTGGGCGTCTTAGAGAGGTATAGGTTCGATGGATCAAGAAACATTGAGTGGAATTCAGAGTAGTTTTTCTATTATCCAGATAGATTATGGTTCAATTTCGTAAATCGAATATTTCATGTCAAAATACTCATGTTGATAGTTCTTTATAGAACGTACTTTTCCATAGCGGGCGAACGTCGACTTTCGCCGGGATCGCGCCAAGCGCCGCGAAACCGTCGGCGACCGTTTGCTGTGAATGGATGGCCGCCTCGTCTACGGGCCCGAGCACCGCGGACGCGCTGCGCTCCCGATAAATCCGCCGATAGATCTCTGCAGGCACGCCCGTGGCGGCGGCCTGGGCGGCGGCCCAGGCATCGGGGTTCGCCTCGGCCCAGGCATAGGCGCGCTTCAGTCGCTGGAGGTGATCGGCGATGGCGGCCCGGCGGCGCGGATCGTCCAGCGCCTCGGCGAAGGCGGCGTGCACGTAGTTGCCAGAGAGCCGCCCGAGCCCGGTGGCCAATACCCGGGCGCCCAGCCGCGCGCGGGCCAGGGCGCCCGGGGCGCCGTAGACCACCCACGCGTCCAGCGCCCCCTGGCCGAACGCCGACAAACCGTCCTGCGGCGTCAGCGCGACGGGCGTGATGTCGGCGTAGGTCAGGCCGTGCTCGGCCAGCAGCCGCGCCAGCAGGTATTGCGAGGTCGTGGCGCGGACATAGCCGACACGCTTCCCCTTCAGTTCGGCCGCAGAGCGGATCGGCGAGTTCTTCGGAACCAGGGCCACCTGGGCGTTCACGTCGCCGCGCAGCACCGCCACCAACTTCACCTGGCTGGGCCGGCCCGCCACGAAGATCGGCGGGATCTCGCTCATGAAGCCTACGTCGATGGCCCGCGCGTCGATCGCCTCGGTGATCAGGTTGCCACTAGCGAATTCCGACCAGGCGATCTTGTACGGCGTGGCGTCGAGACCTGCAGCTTTCAGCAGATCGCCTGGGCCGGCCTTGTAGTTGGCGATCCGAAGAGTGACCTGGCCAGGCGTCGAAGGTCTGGGGCTGCAGGCCGCCAGCGCGGCGGCTCCCGCGAGCAAGCCGCGCCGGGAGACTTCCATGATCTGGGTCATCAGTCGAACAGGTCCGGTTCTTCTTCCGAGACCACGTCCCAGTACGGCTGGAAGGCGTAGACGCCGCCGATCTCGGTCCCCACCTGGCTGGCCGTGTGACGCGCCACCTCGGGGGGCATGGGCTTGGTCGGCCCCGCGGCCTCCGCCAGCAGCTGCGCCTGGCAGGCGTTCTCCAGCGCGAGGTAGCGCCAGACCGCCGCTTCCACCGTCTGGCCGACGGTCAGGATGCCGTGGTTCTGCAGGATGACCGCCTTCTTCGGCCCCAACGTCCTGGCGATTTTTTCGCCCTCGCTGGTGTCGAGGACCACGCCGGAGAATTCCTCGAACAAGGCGTGGTCGTCGTAGAAGGCGGCGGCGTCCTGGGTAAGCGGATCGAGCAGGCGGCCCAAGGCGGACCAGGCCTTGCCGTAGAGCGAGTGCGAGTGGGCGGCCGCGATGACGTCGGGGCGGGCCTTGTGCAGCTCCGAGTGGATGGCGAAGGCGGCGCGGTTCAGCCGGGGCTTGGCGGTCGCCGGCGCCTGCACGATCTCGCCCTCGTGGTCCACCAGCATCAGGTCCGACACCCGGATGCGGCTGAAATGCACTCCCGCCGGGTTCACCCAGAACCGGTCGGGGAATTCCGGGTCCCGCGCGGTGATGTGGCCGGCGCCGCCCAGGTCGAACCCGGCGCGGGCGAACAGCCGATAGCCGGCCGCCAGCCGCTGCTTGCGGAACAGGCGCTCGGCCTCGATCGTCGGCTGTTGCGGGATCGCGCCGGGCGAGAAGAAGCCGCGCTCGGGCAGCGCTGTCTCGATCTTGGCCGGATGGTGGGCAGGCGCGCCGGTGGGGCGCGGGATCGCAAGGGTCATGGCGGGCTCCGTCAGTAGCCGCGGGCCGGGTCGACGACGCCTTCGAGAGGCGCCCCTTGCCGGAAGCGGTGGAGGTTCTGGGCGAACTGCGCGGTCAGGTTCTGGCGGGTGTCGGGCGTGTGCACCGACGTGTGCGGCGAGAGCCGGACGCGCGGATGGGTGTAGTACGGGTGGTTGAAGGACAGAGGCTCCGGGTGGGTCACGTCCAGGCTGGCCAGGCCCACGCGGCCGGCGTCCAGGGCCTCGAGCAGGGCCTCGTCGTCGATGAGCGACCCGCGCGCCACGTTGATCAGGTGCAGGCCGGGCCTGGCGTGCGCCAGCACCTTACGGTTCACCAGGTGGAAGGTTTCCGGTGTGGCCGGTGCGGCGAGCACCACGTCGTCCGAGCGCTCGAACAGTTCGCAATAGTCATGGACCTGCTCCACGCCCTCGACGTCGATGGGCGCCTTGGACCGCCGGATGGCCAGCACCTTCATGCCCAGCGCGCGCGCCCGCGGCGCCAGCGCCTCGCCGATCGAGCCGAAGCCGACCAGGCCCAGCGTACGGCCCTGCACCAGGCTGAGCGGGGTCGGCGCCCATTGCTCCAGGCGGTCGATCCAGATGTCCGGCAGCTTCTTGGTCGCCGTCAGGATCGCCGCCAGGGCGAACTCGGCAAGTGCGACCGCCGAGGAGCCTCGCGCGGAGGTCACCACGGGGCCGTCGAACAGCCAGCCCGGGTAGAAGTCGATGCCGACCGAAACCAGCTGCACCCACTTCACGTCGAACGGCCAGCCGGGCGGGGGGACTGCGGGCAGCGAGCCCCCCGCCCGGCGGAACGGGGCGGCGATCAAGACCTTCGCCGCATGCGGCAGGCCGGCCGGCGGCCCCACCGGCACCTGCAGGATATCCACGTCCGGCAACGCTTCGGCGAAAGCGCCGTTGAAGGTTTCGTTCAGTTGGCTGGCGACGACCAAGCGGCCCATGTCACGCGTCCCGGCTGTCGAGTTCGGTGAAGGCGGCTTGGCCCGCGGCGCTCAGCACCACGTCGGCCTGCGGGGTGTGGACCCGGCCGCAGAGGACGTCGCGATAGTGCCGCTGCAACGGGTTGTGCCGTGAGAGGCCCGGATTGCCGGTCGCGGCGATCGCCTTCTCGACGGCGGCGATCGCGTTCTCGGTGACCAGGTGCTTGACCAGGCCGCCGTGCGGCGCCCCGAGGCGGCCCTCGGCCGCGGAATCCAGCAGCACCCGGTTCTGCAGCAGCAATCCGTCGATGGCGCCGACAAGCTCGCGGAAGCGCGGCAGCGTCGAGAGCGAGGCGCCCAGGTTGGCCGGCTTGCGCTCCGTCAGCCAGCGCACGAACCAGTCCCGCGCCGCGACCGCCACGGCGTTGTAGATCGCCGCGGTGAGCACGGGCGACCAGACCGCCATCGCCGCGTCGGGGGGTGTCCGCACGCCGGGCAATACCGGCGAGAGCGCATGGTCGGCCGGGATCGGCGTGTTCTCGAAGATCACGTCATGGCTGCCGCTGGCGCGCAGGCCCGTGTGATCCCAGGTCTCCTCGATGCGGCGGCCCGGCGCATCCCGGTGCACCAGGAAACCTCCGACCCTGGGCTCGGGCTCGTCGGTGCGCGCCCAGACGATCATCCAGGTCAGCGCGGGCGCGCCGGTCGAATAGATCTTGTGGCCCGACAGGCTCCAGCCGTCCGGCGTGCGCCGCGCGATCGTCGCCGGAAGGCCGCCGCGGGCGGGGGTGCCCAGGTCGGGCTCCACCCGAAGCGCGTTGATCAGCGCGCCGTCGTTGATAGCATCGCCGATCACCCGGGCCTTCAGCGCATCGGTGAAGCCGGCGCGGCCGTCCAGCGAGGCGTGGAACAGGTACTGCATCGTCAGCACCAGCGCCGTGGCGGGCTCGCCGCGCGCCACCGCCTCGACCACCTTCAAGGTGGTGGGAAGGTCGGCGGCGCCGCCGCCGAACGCCTTGGGAGCCGTCAGCGCCAGGAGGCCGTGTTGCTTCAGCAGCGCGAAGTTCCGATGCGGGAAGCTGGCGTCCCGGTCGTGCTCGGCGGCGGTAGCCGCGAACGCGTCGGTGAGGACGGGCAGAACCGCGTCCAGGGATGTCTCGGTCGGCGCCGGGATCGCGGACCGGAGGGCGAGGGCGCCGCTCACGCGACGATCTCCCCGCTCGGGAAGGCCAGCAGGGCGCCTTCGGTTTGCTTGCGCGGTCCAGCCTCGACCCCCAGGCGGCCGAGCAGCCGGGCGCGGACGTCCTGGAAGGCGCCGTCGTTGATCCGGGGGCGCGGCAGGTCGATCCGTTCCTCCGCCGAGATGCGCCCGCGGTCCAGCACCAGAACCCGGTCGGCCAGGGCGACCGCCTCGTCGACGTCGTGGGTCACCAGCAGCACGGCCGGCGCGTGCCGCCGCCACAGCGAGAGCACGAGATCGTGCATGCGCAGCCTGGTCAGGGCGTCCAGCGCCGCGAAGGGTTCGTCCAGCAGAAGCAGCCCCGGGTCGCGCACCAGGGCGCGGGCCAGCGACACGCGTTGGGCCTCGCCGCCGGACAGCGTGGCCGGCCAGGCGTCGAGTCGATGCTCCAGGCCGACTTCGGTCAGGGCGGCCTCGGCGCGGGTGCGGGCCTCGGACGTCTTCAGGCCCAGGGCCACGTTGCGCCAGACCTTCTTCCACGGCAGCAGGCGCGCGTCCTGGAACACGACCGCGCGGGCCGCGGGGGTCAGAACCTGGTGGCCGGCGGCCGGGTCGATGCCCGCCAGCGTCCGCAACAGGGTGGTCTTGCCGGAGCCGGACCGGCCCAGCAGGGCCACGAACTCGCCCTTGCGGATCTCGAGGTCGAGATCCTCCAGCACCGTCACGGCGCCGAAGCTGCGGGTGAAGTTGCGGACCCGGACGGCGGGGCCGGTGTCGGCGAACTGCCAGGCCTGAGCCGGGCGTGCAAGGGGAGGCGCCATGTCGGGGTCTCTTCGGTTCAGGACTTGATAAAGCTGGGGCGCCAGGCGAGCGCCCGGGCTTCCAGGATGCGGACGAGCAGGTCGGCGCCGAGCCCGAGGCTCGCGTAGACCACCAGGCAGACGACGATCACGTCGGTGCGCATGAAGTCGCGGGCGTTGTTGATCAGGTGGCCCAGGCCGGCGGAGGCGTTGATCTGCTCGGCCACCACCAGCACCAGCAGCGAGACCCCCAGCGCATAGCGCAGGCCCACCAGGAAGGACGGCAGCGCGCCCGGCAGGATCACGTGCCGGATCAGCTCCGCCTGGGAGAGGCCGAAGCTCCTGCCCGCCTCGATCAGTCGCGCGTCGACGCCGCGCACGCCCGAGAACAGGTTGAGGTAGATCGGGAAGATGGTGGCCACGGCGATCAGGGTGATCTTCGGCGTCTCGCCGATGCCGAACCACACGATGAACAGCGGCGTCAGCGCCAGCACCGGGATGGTCCGCTTGATCTGCATCAGCGGGTCGATGGCCGCCTCGCCGGCCCTCGACAGGCCGGCGACCAGCGCCAGGACCACGCCGACGGTCAGGCCAAACGCCAGGCCGGCGGCGGCCCGCGCCAGCGAGACCGCGAGGTTGGTCGGCAACTCGCCGCTGACCGTCATGGCCCAGAATGTCTCGGCCACCGCGGAAGGGGCGGCGAGGATCCGCTCGGGGATCGCCCCCGTCCGCGACCCGAACTCCCAGGCCAGCAGCAGCAGGATCGGCGACACCCACCGGCCGCCGCGCAGGCGCAGGCGGGGCAGGGTCAAGGCGGCAGATTTTCTATCGATCGTAAGGGACGACAAAGGCCAAGCTCCGAAGGGAAGCGCGCTGTTGGGTTGCGCGTCGCCGACGTGGAGAAAGCCTTTTAATTCCTACTCATTCAATAGACATTACCTGATGGGTGTGTTTAGGGATGCTTATAGGTCGAGAGGAACGAGATGGCTGTGAACCTACCCACCGAACTGCTGCGCAGCTTTGCCGCCATCGTGGACTCCGGTTCCATGCTGCGGGCCACCGAGCGGGTGTTCGTCACGCAATCGGCCCTCAGCCTGCAGATGAAGCGGCTGGAAGAGACGGTGCAGTCGCCGCTGTTCCAGCGCGAGGGCCGCCGCCTGGCCCTGACGCCGGCCGGCCAGACCCTGCTGACCTATGCCCGGGAGATCCTGGCCACCAACGACCGCGCGGTTTCGGCGCTGAACGGCGACGCCCTGGCGGGGCCGGCGCGGGTCGGGCTGGTGCAGGACTTCGCCGAAACCCTGCTGTCGGGGGTGCTGGCCCAGTTCGCCCACCTCAATCCGGACGCCCAGCTCCAGGTGCGGGTCGGCGGATCGCCGGTCTTGCTGGAGGATCTGGCGGCCGACCGTCTGGACGTGGTGCTCTGCATGGGGGCGGCCGACGACGTCGCGGCGATCCGCGTGGCGCCGATGGCCTGGCTTGGCGACGAGGCGCTGGTGAGCCTGGACGTCCTGCCCATCGCGATCCTGGAGCGTCCCTGCCGTTTCCGCGACGCCGCGCTTGCCGCGCTGGACGCCCAGGGCCGCGCCTATCGCGTGGTGCTGGAAACGCCCAGCCTCTCGGTGCTGCGGGCGGCCGTGGACTCGGGCCTGGGGGTCACGTGCCGCACCGGCGTCTTCTTGGGCCGGACGCTGACCGACGAGGCGGCTGCCAGCCTGCCCGCCTTGCCGCAGGTGGCCTATGTGCGCCACACCCGGGCCAATGCCCACGCGACCATCGAGCGCCTTGCGGAACTGATGAACGCCGCCGTGCTTGAGCTTTAGCCGGGGGCGGGTTCACGGCCCGGGGGCCGGGCCTGCGGACTCGCGCGGGCCGACCGAACCCGTCCGCTCTTCATCCGCTTCGATGGCGAGATTGTGCCAGGCCACGGCCTCCTGGATCAGGCGGCTGCGGTCGCGCATGTTGTCGGCCGCCGTCGCGAGCCGAAGCAAGGCGTCGGCCCTGCGTTGGTGTTCTTCCGCCAGCGTCATCTGCATTCCCGCTATCGTCGGGAACGGAACACGACGCGGAACGCCTTGTTCCATCGGAAGCTGTGTTTTCGCTTATTCGTCCACCGGGTGAGTTGGATCATATGCGCGGCGTGGCGACCTGTTCCACCCGGAACTCGATCTGGTGAAGTTCGCCGCATCGGCCGTGCACCAGGATCTTCACCGCCTGACCGCGAGCCGCGGCTTGAGCGGCGACCCGGAGGGCGGCTTCTTCGGCATCCACACGGAACGCGTAACGGCCCCACCGATGGTTCCCCGCGATGATGCGCCAACCGTCGGCGAAGTAGACGACAGCGATCTCTTGAACGTCTTCGGACAAGCGCGACTCCTACTGTCACTTGTCTATTCCGGGGGCCGGGAGCCTTCATTCACATATGTAACGTGGTACGCCGGACGCCTGTCGTGAGCGTCGTCGGCGGCTTTCAGTCGCTGCCAGGCCAGGCCTTCATGGCCAGCTCTGCGATCTGCAGCAGCCGTTCCCTGCCGGCGCCGTCCTGAGCCTGGACGGAAAGGCCTTGCAGGATTGCCCCGAAGTAGGCGGCGAGCGCGACCGGATCGGTCGCGGGCGACAACTCCCCCTCCGCCTTCGCCTGTTCCAACCGATGGAGGATCACCTCTTCGGACATCCGCCGGAGCACTGCCGTTTCCTCGGCGGCGATCTGGTTCTCGACGCCGCAGCGCAGCGCGCCGATTCCGATCATGCACCCTGGCGGATGTTCCGGCAGCGTGAAGGCCACCGCGGCCTGCTGCAGGATCCGGCCGATGCCTTCCCGGGCGGTCGGTGCGGCGGACAGGCTGCAGAATCCGATCCGGCCCGCACCCTGGAGATAGTGCGCCAGCGCTTCGCGATAGAGCTGCGCCTTGGACCCGAAGGCGGCGTAGAGGCTGGCGGACTTGACGCCCATGGCGCGGGTGAGCTGGGCGATGGTGGCGCCCTCGTAGCCGTGGCGCCAGAAGAGCAGCATGGCGCTTTCCAGCGCCGCCGCAGGATCGAAATTCCGCGGCCGTCCCGGCGGCTTCTTCGAAGCGGCGGCGTCCATGGTTCTTGAGTGTTCGTTCAACAATCTTGACCCTCTGCGCTGCAGGAGGTTACAGAGTGGGCGCTAAATAATCGGCTGAGGCCCCAAATTGCAAACATGCTCCGCCTGGGCTTCGCTGAAGCACGGGCGCGGGGCGCCGAACGGTCCCTCGTCCCCATTGGACGGGGCCCGATCCTTTCACCAAGATGCTGCGCGCCCGTGGGGGCCGCTCTCTCGCGCGACGCCAGCGTTCGACGCGAGCCTTAAGACCAGGAGAGCCCAATGATCGACGACGCCCTCGAAATGCACGTCCCGAAAAAGGGACCGGCGACCATCATGAAGGCGGTGGAGCGCCGCTTGCCGCCGCCCGCGTCCGGAGAGGTCCGCGTCGCGATCGAAGCCGCGGGCGTCGCCTATGCCGACATCATGATGCGCCAGGGCATGTACGCCGGACAGTCGCTGCCGGTGACGCCGGGCTACGATTTCGTCGGCCGGGTGGAAGGCGTCGGGCCGGGCGTCACGGGCTTCGCGCCCGGGCAGCGCGTCGCCGGCGTCACGGTATCGGGGTCGTATGCCACGCGGCGCAACGTCAAGGCGCAATGGCTGGCGCCCGCCCCGGAGGGCGCCGACGCCGCCAAGCTGGTGGCCGCCATCCTGAACGGCACGACGGCCTGGCAGATGTTCCATCGGATCGCGAACCCGGCGTCGGGAGAATGCGTCCTGGTGCATGGCGCGGCCGGGGGCGTCGGGAGCCTGTTGCTCGACCTGGCGAAGATCGCGGGGGTCAAGGCGATCGGAACCGCCTCGGCCAGCAAGGCCGATGTGGTCCGCGCCCGTGGCGGCGAGCCCGTCGACTACAAGGGCGAGGACGTGCTGGCGCGGGTGCGGGCATTGAGCGACGGCGGCGTCGCCGCGGCGTTCGACCACCTGGGCGGCAAGAACTTCAAGAAGGTCTCCATGGCGGCCCTGCGGCCGGGCGGCATCGGCGTGCTCTACGGCGCCTACGACATGACCCGGGACGGCAAGGTCAATCCGCTGGCGATCGCCGACCTCCTGCTCAACGCGAGCTTCTCCAGCCTGGGGCTGTTTGGGAAAGGCCAGGGCGTCGCCACCTACTCGAGCCAGGTCTGGCGCGACGGCCGTCCCCAGGCCTACCAACAGGACCTCGCCACGGTTCTGAAGCTGGTGGGCGACGGCACGCTGTCGCCGCTCGTGGGCGCGACCTTCCCGCTTCGCGAGGCGGTTCAGGCGCAACGCGCTTTGGAGACGCGGTCGGTGTCCGGGAAGATCGTGCTCGTCACAGCGTAGTCCGAACCCTCGCAGGGCGGCCGGATCGGCCGGCCGCCCTGCGAGGCGAATGGCGTACGCCAAGATTGCCTTGGCCTGCCCGCCCTATAGGTGTCTGGGTCCGCCGAGAGGTAGAGTGAGCCTGGCTGAGTGCAGACATAGGCTTCCAACATCGGGTCTGCGCGTCGTCTTCTAGTGCCCTTGTTGACGCACCTGACAATTCTGTTGCGAGATCGTGAAAACGCCTCTCAGATAATCGACCTGTTGGCGCGCGGGAAGAATATATGCCTCACCTTACGGTCACGATCGAAGATCAAGTCGCTACGATCATCTTCAGCAATCCACCTTTGCAGGTGATGACGCCAACCACTTTGGACGAGCTGAACGCCCTGATGCCGCGACTGAGAGAGGACGATGTTCGCGCTGTCGTCCTTGGCGGCAGTGACGCAAAGTATTTCATACGTCATTTCTCCGTCGAAGAGATCAACGCAAACGCAAGCGGGGGTGGAAACAACTGGGATCTCAATGACGTCCACAATCTGTTTCTTGAGATTGAGCACCTGCCGAAACCGGTCATCACCGCGCTGACGGGATCTGCCATGGGCGGCGGGCTCGAGCTGGCGCTGGCGACGGATATTCGCGTCGCCAAGGATGGCCCCTTTCGTTACGGCCTGCCGGAAATTTCCATCGGGATATTGCCCGGCGGCGGCGGCACGCAGCGCTTGACGGCGCTCGTCGGACGCAGTCGGGCGATGGACATTATGCTCCGTCCACGTCTCGTCAGCCCCGCCCAGGCCCTTCAGTATGGCCTGATTGAAGAGCTGGTGCCCGAAGACGCGAGTGAAACGGCGCTCGATCGCGCACAATCGATCGCACGAAGCATTGCGACGCGACCCCGCATGGCGGTTGCGCATATCAAGCGCCTGGTCCGCCAGGCCGTATCGCCGGTCAGCAAGGACATGTTGGCGTTGGAGGCAAGGTTATATGATGAGCTGATGCACACCCCCGAAGCGCAAGAACTGCTCAAGGCGATTGCCGAAGTCCACCGCAAGGAACGCGAGGAAAGCGCCTGACGGTCAAGTCCAGGATAGCTGGTTCTTCGGGAGCTTTCCGGTCGGATCGTACGCCATTACCTTGTGCGGGAGATCGGGTCCCCAGCGCCACAGCACAAGGTTCTGGTCGTCGGCCATCGCGCCATTGACGAAGCTTGGGACCAAAACCCCTGCATAGTCGTCTGCGACCAGGCGCCTGACCACGCCCCACGATTCCGGTTCCCGCCCCGCGATCAGCGCATCGCCCCACGCGCAGGCCAGGTGGCCCAGTTCGACACCCAGGGCGGCCCGATCCGCTTCGGTCCTCAGATCGGCGACATCCTCGCAATCGACGTCGTAACTGCACAGCACGTAGGGCGTCAGGCGGTGTGCGAACCCGCCTGACACCTCGCGGAACACGGTGTTGAAACTCAGCGACAGGTAGAGCGCCTCCAGTCCCGGCCAGTTGAACCGCCGCCCCTTGAGCGCGGCGCCGGCGCCCGACAGCGGGCTCCAAGACCAGTTGGGATCATGGGCTCGGAAGCACTCACCCTTGAATCTCAAGCGTATCCGCCGGTCGCCAGGTGATCGACGTAGTCGCGAACCGCCGTGGCGTTGCCGGACTTGACCAGGGCCTCGGCCGTCCGGCCGCCAAAGGCCGGGATCGGCTCGGCGCGATACCAGGCCATCGCCTGCGCCGCGCCGCCCGCCCAGCCTTGGACGAGATTGATGATCTCCAGCATCTCGCGCACCCGGCTTTGCGCCTTGGGGCCGTCGCGGCGGCTGGC
>DASVNS010000377.1:0-2177 GCA_036383735.1 Phenylobacterium sp.
CCGGCCGACCGCATCCTGGACGAGGCCGAGAAGCACAAGGTCGACATCGTCGGCCTCTCGGGCCTGATCACCCCCAGCCTGGACGAGATGGTGTTCGTGGCCTCCGAGATGGAGCGGCGCGGCATGACCATGCCGCTGCTGATCGGCGGCGCCACGACGTCGAAGACCCACACCGCGGTGAAGATCTCGCCCAAATACCCGGCCGGCTCGACCACCTATGTGCTGGACGCCAGCCGCGCGGTGGGGGTGGTCTCCAACCTGTTGTCGGCCACCGAGAAGCCGAAGTTTCTGGCCGCTGTCGACGCCGACTACGTCAAGGTGCGCGAGCAGTTTGCCCGCGGCCAGGGCGCCCGCGCCAGGGCGACCCTCCAGGAGGCGCGCGACAACGCCTTCACCCCCGATTGGACCACCTATGACCCGCCGAAGCCCTCGTTCCTGGGCACGCGCACCTTCGCCCCCTACGACCTGCCCGAGCTGCGTCGCCACATCGACTGGACGCCGTTCTTCGCCAGCTGGGAGCTGATCGGCCGCTATCCGGCGATCCTGCAGGACGAGGTGGTCGGCGCCGCCGCCACCGACCTGTTCGCCGACGCGCAAGTGATGCTGGACCGGATCATCCAGGAGGGGTTGCTGGAGGCGCGCGGCGTGGTCGGCTTCTGGCCCGCCAACACCGACGGCGACGACGTGGTGGTCTATGAGAACGAGGACCGTGTGGGCGAGATCGCCCGCCTGTACACCCTGCGCCAGCAGATGCTGAAGACCGGGGAGGGGCAATCCAACGTCGCCCTGGCCGACTTCGTGGCCCCGGTCGGCACCCGGCCCGACTATATCGGCGGCTTCGCGGTGACCGCCGGCCACGGCGAGCTGGAGCTGGCCAAGCGGTTCAAGGACGCCGGCGACGACTATTCCGCGATCCTGGCCACCGCGCTCGCCGACCGCCTGGCCGAGGCCTTCGCCGAGGCGCTGCACCGGCGCGTCCGCACCGAGCTCTGGGGCTATGCGCCGGACGAGCCCTTCGACATCGACCAGCTGATCGGCGAGCAGTACCGCGGCATCCGCCCGGCCGCCGGTTATCCGGCCCAGCCCGACCACACCGAGAAGGCGACGCTGTTCCAGCTGCTGGGAGCCACCGAGGCGGTGGGGATCGAGCTCACCGAGAGCTACGCCATGACCCCGCCGGCCGCGGTCTCGGGGCTCTATTTCGCCCACCCCGAGTCGCACTACTTCGGCGTCGGCCGGATCGAGCGCGACCAGGTGGCGGATTACGCGCGGCGCAAGGGCTGGGACCTGCGCGAGGCGGAGCGGTGGCTGGCGCCGATACTGAATTATGAGGGGGCGTAGGGGGCTCAGTCGGGGTGAGCGGCCGTCGTTGCGGTTTTGTTCCAATCCGCTGAGCTGAGGCATGGCCCGGATCGTCCCGCATCGTCGTCCCCGACCTGCCGCACCATGCCACCCCCGCGCGGCGCGTGGAGCGGCGCAATCGGCCATCCGTTGACAGAATGTAGTTTATAAACTACATATGGTCGAGCTCAGGCAGACAGAGACATTTCGCAAGTGGTGGACGCGGCTGAAGGACAACCGCGCCCTCGGCGTGATCTTCGCTCGGTTGGATCGCTTGGCCTACGGCCACGCGGGCGACGCGGAATCGGTCGGCGAAGGGATCAGCGAGCTGCGCATCCACTACGGCCCTGGTTACCGGGTCTATTTCCAAAGGCGTGGCGACGCGCTCGTGATCCTGCTCTGCGGCGGCGACAAAAGCACCCAGGCCAAGGACATCAAGACCGCGAAGCGCCTGGCCGAGACATGGAGCGAATGAAATGGGCGAGACGCTGACCCCTTTTGACCCGGCCGAAGGCCTGACGTCCGACGAGGCTATCGCCGCCTTCATGGAGGAAGCCTTCGAGACGGAGGATGCCGGCTATATCGCCCATGCCCTCGGCGTGGTGGCCCGCGCCAAGGGCATGACGCAGATCGCCAGCGCAACCGGCCTATCCCGCGAACAGCTCTATCGCTCGTTCAGCGAGACCGGCAATCCGACGCTGAAGACGACGATCGCGGTCATGAAAGCGCTGGGGATCGCCTTGACCGCGACAGTTCCAGCCAAGGCCGAATTACGGTGACAGTGCATTTAATTCCGGAATTACGGTGACAGTGCATTCAATTTATCGTGGACGCCG
>DASVNS010000378.1:0-13268 GCA_036383735.1 Phenylobacterium sp.
GGGGGCGCCGGTCCGGCGCCCCCGCTCGGATCTGCAGTTGTCTTCAGGAGATTTAGATGATCGTCCGCACCGTCCTCGCGGTCGCCGCCAGCCTGGCCCTCATGACGTCCATGGCCTCCGCGGCGCCGAAGCCGGCCAACGCCAACGAGGAGGTGGCGCTCAAGCTGCTCGACACCGCCTTCAACCAGAAGAAGCCGGACGAGGCTTTCGCCAAGTACGTTGGGCCTACCTATCGCCAGCACAACCCGACCGTGGCCGACGGCAAGGAGGCCATCGTCGAGGCCCTGCACAAATGGCTGCCGCCCGAGCTGCACTATGAGATCGTGCGGGTCATCTCGAGTGGGGATCTGGTCGCGGTCCACGCCCATGTGACCATCGGCCCACAGGACCGCGGCATGGCCGTCGTCGACATATTCCGTATCGAGAACGGCAAGGTCGCCGAGCACTGGGACGTCAGTCAGCCTGTGCCGGAGAAGGCCTCGAACGACAACACCATGTTCTGATCGGCCAGCATTCGTCTTTCCTCGAGGCTCCGTCCTCGTTGCTGGTCCACACTGGGCAGCGCAGGCCTCCTGCGCTGCTCTTTTTCCTTTGGCCCTATCCGGCGGATAGGTTGAGCTTCCGATCGGGACTGCCAAGCTCGGGTCGACGATCCGCCAGGAATCACGTCGGCCACTTTTGGTCGCGCAAAGAGTTCCACCGGATCGCGGGAGGACCACGCGATGAAGGGGGCGCTCGCGCACGACGTGGGACTGGCGCGCAGCCGGTCCAAGCTGCGCATTGCTCGACAAACCCTGATTGTGCGACCGCGCCTGATCCGCCGGCTGGACGAGGCGGGCGGCGCGCGGTTGTGCGTGATCCAGGCGCCGGCGGGCTACGGCAAGACCAGCGTCCTGCAACTCTGGTCGTCCTTTCTCGCCGAAACCGGGCGGCCGACGGCCTGGATCAGCCTGGACGAAACCGACCGCGAGCCGGTGTTGCTCGTCCGCCGCGTTCTTCAAGCGTTCAGTGAAGTCGGCCAGCCGCCGGAGGCCCACCTGTCGAGCATGCTGGCCACGGGGGGCGCGCAATCGGCGCAAGCGATCATCGCCGCGGCCGCCAGTGCGTTCGCCAGCCATCCCGCCGGCGCCTGCATCGTGCTGGACGACGCGCACAATCTGCTGGGCTCCGAGGCGATGGCCTGCCTCGAGCAACTGGTGTCCTCGGCGCGGCCCGAGCTGAAGCTCGTCCTGGCCACGCGCGAAGACCTCGGCGCCGCCTTGAAGCGGCCGCGGGCGCTGGGCGAGGCGTTCGAGCTCGGAGCCGAGGATCTTGCCTTCGACGAAGCTGAGACCCGCGCCTTCCTGGAGGGCCTCGGATATGACGACCTGAGCGCGTCCGACGTCGCGGCGCTGCATCACCGGACGGAAGGTTGGCCCGCCGGCCTGAAGCTGTTCAGCCTGATGCGCCGCGGTTCGGAACTGCCGGTCGAAGCGTTTACAGGCGAGGTTCGCCAACTCGCCGACTATTTTGTCGAAGCCGTACTGGCATGGCAGCCGCCTTCGCTGCGGGACTTCATGCTGCGCAGCTCGGTCCTCGAGTGGCTGACGCCGGACATCTGCGACGATGTGCTCGGTATCGGGGAGAGCGACGAGTTCCTGCGCCTGTGCCACGACCGGGGGCTCTTCCTCGGTATCCGCGACGACGGCCAAGGCGCGTATCGCTGGCATCAGTTGTTCGCCGAACACCTGCGCCGTACCCTGCACGATCGCGATCCCGAGGCG
This sequence comes from Phenylobacterium sp., assembly GCA_036383735.1. Lineage (GTDB taxonomy): Bacteria > Pseudomonadota > Alphaproteobacteria > Caulobacterales > Caulobacteraceae > Phenylobacterium. The sequence continues at coordinate 1,764 of DASVNS010000378.1, forward strand.
ACCCTTCGCCTGCATCGGCATGCGGCCGAATGGTTGGCCGAACACGGGCGGCCGGTCGAAGCTTTCGAGCACGGCCTGAAGGCCAATGCGCCGGAATTCGCGGCTCGGATCCTGGACGACTGTTGCGAGGCGCTGTGGTCCGACGGGCGCCAGGCGACGCTCGAACAGTTGGCGCTGCGGCTTCCGCCCGACGTCCTCGCGGCGCACCCCCGGACGATGTTGCTCCTGGTGTGGCGGTGGGTGGCGCGGTGGCGGCTGGAGGACGCTCGCAGCCTCCTGGCCGTCAGCGTCAACAGCCTGGGGCGACTGCAGGCGGCGGGGCAGGATCCCGCCTTCCTATGCCGGCAGAATTGGCTGGCGCTCCATCGCGAGGCCCAGATCGCGCACGCCGCCTACGATTTGCCCGCCCTGGAAGCGCACAGCACGAAGCTGATCCAGAACGCCGACGCCGTGGACGACCCGTACCTGCTCGCGAGCTGCTACAACTCGCTGCAGTACGCCCAGCGTGAACAACTCAAGCTCGGCAAAGTCGAGCAGTGGACTGAGCTCGCGCAGGGCCATGGCGCGGGCGTTCCGCAAGCGCAGGTCTTTGTCGCCGCGATCAGCGGGGCGTCCTATTTCCTGATGGGGCAGTCCGACAGGGCGCTGAAACTCCTGTCCGGCGGCCTTGCCGTCGCCAAGGCGTTCGCCGGTGATCCCACCCCCCTGGCGGCCATGGCGGCGATGCCGCTGGCCCGGGCGCATTGCGAGCGCGACGAACTCGATCGGGCCTGGGCGCTGCTCAACCGATACATGCCGCATGCTACGCAACTGGGGTTTGCGGACCAATTGGTCGACGGCTGGCTCACCAAGGCGCGGCTGTTGCGCCTGGGCGGTGACGCCGACGGCGCCTGCGCCGCCCTGGACGAGGCCCTTGAGTTCGGCGCCCGGCTCGACCTCGAGCGACTGCAGGTGATGGCCGGTGCGGAGCGCGCCCTCATGATGGCGCGCAGCGGCGAGTTCGACGAGGCCGCGCACCTGCTGCGCCGGTGTGGCATGCGCGGCGACGCACAACCGCGCGCTACGCGCATGCGGTTCACCGCCCAGGATAGCGCCATGGGGCTCGCCTGGTGCCGCCTTGCCGCGGCCCGCGGCCAGGTCGGCGAGGCTCTGGCGGTGGCGCGCCAGTGGCGGTCGTTGCTCGTGGCGGCCAAGGCCGCCCATGCGGCCGTCGAATGGGAAATCCTCCTTTCGGAACTCCTGGTCCTGTCGGGTGAGCGCAACGCGAGCCTGCGGTGTGTGGCGCAGGCGGTCGCCCGTGCGGCGCCTGGCCGGTTGATCCGCCCCTTCAGGGACGGGGGCGCGCCTGTGGCCAGCCTGCTTGGCGAACTGGCGGGCGGCCCCGGAGTCGACGCCGAGGCCCAGGTCTTCCTGCGAGACCTCCTGGCGCGCCTCGGCGCGAACCACCTTGTCGCGTCTGCGGCCCTCACGGAGATCCCCGACGACGACGATGACGCCGCCCTGATGGGCCGCCTGATCGGCCGCGAGATCCAGATTGTGCGCTTGGCGGGCGCCGGCTTGTCCAACCGCGAGATCGGCGAGTCGCTCGGTCTCACCGAAGGCACGGTGAAGTGGTACCTCCAGCAGGCATTCGACAAAATCGGCCTTCGCGACCGGATCCGGGCCGCCGAGAAGCTCCGGCGGCTAGGGGTGATGCGGTAGGGGCGGGCCGCCTATCGGCTGGATAGGTGCTTCCGGCGGTGCGCGATGGAAGCTGAGCTCGATCCTTAAAGCGCATTCCAGAGGCGGCCCATGAGCCAGACTTCAGCCACAGCCGAACTCTCCCCAGGCGGCCCTCGTGGCGCCCCCTGGGGCGCTTTCCGGGGCTACGAGAACCGCATGGTTGCGGTCACCAGCCTGATGGTCGCGTTCGTGGCGTTCGATCGGCTCGCGATCGGCTATCTCGCTCCCTATCTCGTCAAGGCCTTCGGACTGAGCAACACCGACATCGGGGCGCTCTACGCCGCGCAGGCCGGGGCGGCGGCAGTCGGGGGCTATGTGGCGGGCTTCGTCTCGGACCGCACCGGATGGCGCAAGCAGATCGTCGTGCCGTTCCTGGTGCTCATGGCCGCCTTCAGCCTGTTGTCCGGCTTCGCGACAGGGTTCGTCATGCTGCTCATGGCGCGGGTTTTCGCGGGCGCCGCCGAGGGTCCGATCGCGGCGGTCACCCAGTCGATCGTCAGCATGCAGTCGTCGCCCCACCGCCGCGGGTTGAATATGGGCGTGGTCACGCTCTGCATGTTCCTGGTCAGCCAGATGGCGAGCCCGATCTTGCTGACGCGCCTGGCCGACCAGTGGGGCTGGTCCGCGGGCCTGCTGGCGCCCGCCCTGCCTGCCCTGCTCCTGGCCCTCGCGGCGGCCGTCGTACTGCGGCGGCAAGAGCCGCAGGCGGCGGTTCCGGTCGATGCGGTTGAGCGGCCGGACGGAAATTCCAAGCAAGGCGCCTCGCGCAATGTCTGGATCTGCGCCGGCATCTCGATGATCTTCATGTGCTGGCTGGTGATCCACAGCACGTTCCTGCCGCTCTACCTGGTCCAGGTGCGCGGGATGTCGCCGCTGCAGATGGGACTTCTGCTCAGCGTGCTGGGCGTCGCCGGCTGTGTCGGCGGCCTCGTCTACCCGGCGCTGTCGGACCGCATCGGTCGACGGCCGACCATGGTCATCGCGATGGTCTGCGCGACGATCACGCCGCTGGGGGTCCTCTTCATCCACGACTCGGGAGCGCTGCTCGCCGTTGCGCTTTTCCTGGGCTGGCTCAGCGTGGGCGCGCTGCCGATCTACAGCGTGGTCATCCCGGGCGAGTCGGCGCCGCCCGCCCGCGCCGCCACCACGATCGCCATGGTCATGGGCTGCGGCGAGTTGGTGGGCGGCGTCGCCGGGCCGCTGGCCGCGGGCCGTCTCGCCGACACACTGGGGCTGGTGACGCCGTTCTGGTTCACCGCGGGCGCCGTGCTGATCTGCGCCGCCCTATCGCTCCTGCTGAAGGACAATGACTGACAAGCTCGAGCCCCGCCGCGGCCGCCCGCTAAAGCCCCAGCACCACCTTGGCGATGATGTTGTGCTGGATCTCGCTGGAGCCGGCGAAGATCGAAAACTTTCGATAGTTGAAGTAGGTTGGCGCGACGGGCGCGGCGTAGTCGGGACCCACGCGGTGGGTGTTGCCGCCCGGTCGCAGCATTTCCCAGGTGTCGCGCACGAAAGGCTGGGCGTAGGCGCCCGCCGCCTCCAGCGCCAGCTCGGTCACCGCCTGACCCAGCTCGCTGCCTTCCAGCTTCAGCGTCGATGATACCGCACCGAGGGCGTCGCCGTGGGCGCGGCCCGCGAAGACGCGGAGCTCGAGAGCGTTCAGCGCCTCGACCTTGATCTCGACCTCGGAGAGCTTCCTGCGGAAGGAGGGATCGGACATCAGCGAGCCGCCGGCGTCCGACCGCTCGAGGCCGGCGATCCGGCGCACCCTCTTCAACCGCGCCTGAAGGCCCGGCGCACTGGCGTTGCCGCGCTCGAACTGCAGCAGGTACTTGGCGTAGGTCCAGCCTTCGCCTTCCTTGCCGATGCGGTTGGCGATCGGCACGCGGACGTTGTCGAAGAAGGTCTCGTTGATCTCCTGCTGACCCTCCGGGGGACCGTCGAGCGTCGGGATCGGCCGGATGGTGATGCCCGGCGTCCGCATGTCGAGCAGCAGGAACGAGATGCCCTTCTGGCGGATCTCCTCGTTCGAGGTCCGCACCAGGCAGAACATCCAGTCGGCAAATTGCGCGTGGGTGGTCCAGGTCTTGGACCCGTTCAGGACGTAGTGGTCGCCGTCCCGCTCGGCCTTCAGGGCCAGCGAGGCCAGGTCCGACCCGGCGCCCGGCTCGGAATAGCCCTGGCACCACCAGACGTCGCTGCTCAGGATCTTGGGCAGGTGCTGGGCCTTCTGCTCGGGCGTGCCGAACGCCATCACCACCGGGGCGCACATCTTGAGGCCCATGTTGGCGGTCTCCGGCGCGCCCGCCAGCGTCATCTCCATGTCGAAGATGTACTTCTTGCCCGGGCTCCAGCCCGTGCCGCCGTATTCCACCGGCCAGTCGGGCGCAGCCCAGCCCTTGGCGTTCAGCCGCTTCATCCAGCGGACCTGGGTTTCCTTGTCCACATACTGGTTTTTCGACTGGCCCATCATGGCCCGCATGTCGTCGTCCAGGTTCTCGGCGATGAAGGCGCGAACCTCGTCGCGAAAAGCCAGGTCGTCCGGCGCAAAATCCAGGTCCATGATTACACCCTCACCATTCGTTTGCCGGCCTGCGCCGAGTCTTATGGCAGCAGCTTAGCAGCCGTGCGCACAAAAGGGGGTGGCGCTTTGCGCCCTCGCGGTGGCAGCTTGCGCCAGACGTCCGGATGCCCGACGCCGCCGCCCGGCTGACAGGGGCCAGGCCCGGCTGCAGATCAGCTGGAGTGGCAGGACCCGCGGGACCAACGGCGGCGGGCGCGGCTCAAGCTGGTCGGATCGGTGTAGCCCAGCTTCTCGGCGACCTGCGCGCGGGAGAGGCGGCGATCCTGCAAGAGCCGCTCGGCGCGGCTTTGCAGTTCGGCGTCAACCAGCTGGCGATAGCTTACGCCGGCCTCCGCGAGCCGCCGGACCAAGGTGCGGCGTGAAACCCCGGCGTACCGCGAGGCCTCGTCGGCCGCGAGGTGGCCCGCCGGCAAGGCGCTCAGCAATCGCTCGATCCGGCTCCGCAGGGCGATGGGCGCGGTGATGCGCCGAACCGCAACCTGCAGCTCGCCCATCGCCGCGTCGTAGAGCGCGGCGTTGGCGAAAGGCGATTCCAGGACCAGCCATGCTGAGGGAAACCGGATTCCGTTGCGCGGCGCGCCGTAGGTGACGTCTTCGCCGAGCATGGCGCGCACATCGGCGGCGTGGGGCGGCTCGGCGCACGCGAAGAAGAACCGGGCCTCCGTTGGCGGCGCGGCCAGCATCGTTGCGATCCCCGCCCTCATCGAGACCAAGGTTATCTCGATCAATGGGCGCCAGACCCGCTCGCCGAGGGGAACCGTCAGCTCGAAGTCGACCTGACTCCAGCTCGGTCCGCGCCGCAGCGACGTCCCATGGAACGGCGCGCGTACAAAGGCGAACCGGGTAACGACCTCCATCATGGTCGCCAGGTCAGGCGCCGCGATGCATGCGACACCCAGCGGGCCATGGACGCTGGGGTTCCATAGCCCGGGCGCCCGGAACACCCAGCCGTCGCCGAACAGCTGCACAAGGTTTTCCACCTGCTGAACCTGCTGGGAGAGGCTGATGTCGGCGGAGGGGTCGCCCAGCACCTCGTCGGTGACGCCCGTGCCGGCCAGGATGGCGGCGCGACGCTCCGGCGTGTCGCCGAAAGAGCGCAGGATCAGCCGGAAATAGCCCATCGACATGGGCAGGTGTTGGAGCATCGGGCTTTCGGACATGTGGCGCAAGCTGCCACCGCTAGGGCGCAAGGCGCCACCCCCTTTGTACGCGCGCCTGCTAAGCTGCCGCCTGTCACGCCCGTCGCAGCGGCAATACGGCGCGGCTGGCCCCCCGGACCCCCTTACACTCAGAGCCCCAAGAAAATGAAAGCAGCACGGTTCCACAAGACGGGCGGACCAGAAGTCCTGATCTACGAGGATGTGCCGGATCCGACCCCGAAGGACGGGGAAGTCCTGATCAAGGTTGAAGCCGCCGGGATGAACTTCGCCGACACGATGCGTCGACGCGGCGCCGACTATCCGGAGCCGTCGCCTCCGCCATTCATCCTGGGCATCGAAGTCGCGGGCACGGTCGCCGCCGTTGGAAAGGCGGTCACGTCCATCGAAGTCGGGACCCCGGTCTTCGCAACGCCCGGGGCCGGCGGATACGCGCAATACATCTGCGTGCCGGCTTCAAGGGTCATCCCGCTGCCGCCTGGCGTTAGCGCCGTGCAGGCCGCCGCCTTGGTGGCGCACGGGCTGACCGCGGCCCTCTCACTTCGCAACGCCGCGCGACTGGCGCCCGGCGAAAGCGTGCTGGTCGATGCCGCCGCCGGCGGCGTGGGGTCCTTCGCCGTCCAGTTGGCCAAGCTCTATGGCGCCGGCAAGGTCATCGCCGCCGCCAGCACCCCGGAGAAGCGGGCGGCCGCCGAACGTCTCGGGGCGGATGCGTCGGTCGACTACACGGCGCCCGGCTGGGCCGAGAAGGTGCGGGAGCTGACCGACGGAAACGGCGTCGACATCGTGCTGGAGATGGCCGGAGGCGAAACCGTCGGTCAGGCGCTGGAGGCGATGGCGCTCTTTGGGCGCATGGTCATCATCGGCCAGGCCAGTGGCCAGACGTCCCTGATCGACCCCTGGGGACTCTCATACTGGAACCACACGGTGACGGGCTTCTATATCAACAAGTATCTCGCTGTCCCGAACCTCATCCAGTCCACGCTGCGCGAGATCATCGGGTTCGTCATGTCCGGAAAGCTGTCGGTTCAGGTGGGCACGGTGCTGCCGCTGTCGCAGGCGGCGGAAGCGCATCGGCTTATGGAAAGCCGCAAGACCATAGGTAAGGTCGTGCTGCAGCCCTGGGTCGAGGCCTGAGCCGCGAGTCTTCAACCGATCGCAGGCGCCCCTACGCCGGCGCCGCCAACCCGATCATCGTCGAAAAAAGGTAGAACATGTCAGTCAAGCAACTGTTGGATCTGAGCGGCCGGGTGGCCATCGTCACGGGGGGCTCGCGGGGGCTCGGTCTGCAGATGGCCGAGGCGCTGGGCGAGATGGGCGCCAAGGTGGCGCTGACCTCGCGCAAGCAGGGCGAACTCGACCAAGCGGTCGCGCATTTGGCAAAGCTGGGAATCGAAGCCCATGGCTGGGCCTGCGACGTCGGTACGCCGGCGCAGATCCCGCCCGTCGTCGATGCCGTCCTCGCCAAATATGGCAAGATCGACATCCTGGTGAACAATGCCGGCGCCGCCTGGGGCGCGCCGGCGGAAGATCATCCGCTCGACGGCTGGAACAAGCTGCTCGCTGTCAACATGACCGGCGCCTTCGTCATGTCCCAGGAAGTGGCCAAGAAGGCCATGATCCCCGCCAAGTATGGCCGGATCGTCACGACGGCCTCGATCGCGGGGCTGCTCGCAGCCGACCCACGAATGGCGACCACCGTAGCCTACCAGGCCAGCAAGCACGGCGTGATTGGCCTGATGAAGCAACTGGCGGCGGAGTGGGGCCAATACGGCATCACCTCGAACGCGATCTGCCCCGGCCCCTTCCCCTCCAAAATGGCGAGCGGAATGATTGACGCTGCCGGCGATTTCATACTCGCGGCGACCCCGAACCGTCGGTTGGGCAACGAAGAAGACCTCAAGGGCCTGGCCGTTCTGCTCGCCTCCGACGCAAGCCGACACATCAATGGTCAGGCCATCGCTGTCGATGGCGGCATGTCCGTCATCTGAATTCGCATCGTTCGACAAAACAGGGAGGCAAGAATATGATCAAGTTGATCTTCACCGGAAAAAAAGGTCCGGAAAAGACCATGGAAGAGTTCAAGAAATACTACCTTGAGAAGCACGCCCCGCTGACCGTGAAGACGTGCGTCAACATGCGCAAGTATACGGTCAATTTCCCGATTGAGCGCCCTGGCAAGGAGCCGCCTCCTTTCGACTTCATCGCCGAGGTGTGGTATGACGACATCCCAGCCGTGCAGGCCTTCTACAGGTCTGATGAGTATAAGAACATCATCCAGCCCGACGAAGTAAAACTCGGCGCGACCGCTCAGGCCGTGTATTTCGAGGAATTCGTTCAAAAGGCCTGACCAGGCCGTCGGCAAGTGCGCCGTACCTTTCGGGGTTCACGGCGTTCTTGTCGATGTGGTCGGTCGTGAGCAGCCGAACGCCAGCGTCGAGCGTCACGAGCACTTTCAGGGTCATCGACACGTCCCCGGTCCGAGGCCGCGGACGCGTTGAGTGCGGGACCTGCATGACGCCTGGCACGAAATGAAGCCTCTGGCCTTCGGGGACGGCGGGCGCGATGCACGTCGTCCCCGAAATCCGCAGGGGACAAAACAAATGTCACCCCGAGCAGGACCGTTATTGTCATCGTTGACATTGCGAATGCCATCGTTGACATTGCTCGAAAGAGCGCCCTTGCCCTCGAGGGGCGTCGAACGGCGGCGGCGATCAAAAAGACTGCGCGCCAACAAGGGGAGGAGGCCTCTGAGCGCACGTTCGAGCCGCTACGAATGCGCCGCCCCCACGGCCGATCCGCCTTGCCCCGGCGCCACGCCGGCCCCGCTGACATCGACCCGCCGCGACAGCGCCGGCGCGGGCTTTGCGACATTAGAGAGAAAACGATGACAACCTCGGCGCCCGCCCAGAACCCGATGCCTGCGGCACGGCTGACGGCGTCCGCTTCCCTCGTGGCCGCGGTCGTCGCCCTCTTCTTTATCTGGGGGGGACTGACGAGCCTCAACGACATCCTGATCCCGAAGCTCAAGGGTCTCTTCTCGCTCTCCTATACCGAGGCGATGCTCACGCAATTCGCCTTCTTCATGGCCTATTTCATCGTCTCGCTGCCCGCGGGCGCGCTGATTGCCAGGGTCGGCTATCTCAAGGGCATCGTCATCGGCCTTGCGACCATGGCCGCCGGGTGCCTGATGTTCGTGCCGGCCTCGTCGTCGGGCGTGTACGCCACCTTCCTCGCGGCGCTTTTCGTGCTGGCGGGCGGCATTACGATTCTGCAGGTGGCCGCCAACCCGCTCATCGCGAACCTAGGAGATCCGGCGACCTCGCACAGCCGGCTGACGCTCGCCCAGGCGTTCAATTCGCTCGGCACCACGATCTTCCCGCCCATCGGCGCATTGGTCATCCTGGGCTCGATGAAGGACGTCGACCCGCGGGCGTTGGCGCCTGCGGACCGGCTGGGATTTCTGGCGCGGGAGGCCGCGGTCATTGGCCATGCCTACGTTGCGATCGCCGCGATCCTGCTGCTCGTCGCTCTGTTCTTCCTGTTGCGCCGCGCCGCGATAAACGGGGGGCAGGGTGAAACGACCGGCCTCGCCGGATCCTTTGGCTTGCTCGCGAACACGCGGCTGGCCGGCGGGGTTATGTCGATCTTCCTCTATGTCGGCGCCGAAGTGGCCATCGGGTCCATGCTGGTCAACTATCTGGGGCAGGACCGGGTCATGGGGTTGAGCCAGCAGGCGGCCGGCGCCCTGATCGCTTTATATTGGGGCGGGGCCATGGTCGGGCGCTTCGTCGGCGCATTCGTCCTGCGGCGCTTCAGCCCGGGGCTGGTGCTCGCCGCCGTCTGTCTGGGCGCCATCGCGCTGATCGGCCTATCCGGCCTCGGCAGCGGCGCCGTCGCCGGATATGCGATCCTGGCGGTCGGGTTGATGAACTCCATCATGTTCCCGACGATCTTCAGCCTCGGCGTCGAGGGGATGGGCGAACGGACGCCGCAGGGCTCCGGCCTGTTGTGCATGGCGATCGTCGGCGGCGCCCTGATCCCCCTGCTGGTCGGCGCCGTCGCCGATGCGACCTCGCTGGCGACGGCGCTCGTCGTTCCCGCCGCCTGTTACCTGTTGATCGCCCTCTACGGCTGGTCGGCCCGCAACCCCGCCTAGAAAGAAAGCTCCTATGCGTGTCGCCTTACTGGCCCTTTCGACCGTTCTCGTGGCGCAACCGCTTCAGGCGCAAGCCGCGCCGGAGGGTCCCGACGCCAAGGCGGCGCGGATCGAAGCGCAGATGACCGACGAGGAGCGCATCGGCCTCTTGTCCGGCATCATGCCGATCGCCTTTCCCGGGGCCACGGTCGATGTCCCCGAAGGCGTGCCCGCCATGGCTGGCTATGTCCCGGCCATTCCGCGCCTTGGCGTGCCGGCCCAGCTTTCGACCGACGCGAGCCTGGGCGTCACCAACCCTGGCCAGCTGCGAAAGGGCGACGTGGCCACCGGCATGCCGTCCGGCCAGTTGCTCGCATCGTCGTTCGACCCGGCCATGGCCGAACGCGTCGGCGCGACCGTCGGCGCAGAGGCAAAGGCGAAAGGTTTCAACATCCTGCTGGGCGGCGGAATGAACCTGGCGCGCGATCCGCGCAACGGCCGCAACTTCGAGTATCTGGGCGAAGACCCGCTGCTCGCGGGGACGCTGGTGGGCCATGCCATTCGCGGTGTCCAGTCACAGGGCGTCGTCTCGACCATCAAGCACTTTGCGCTCAACGGGCAGGAAACACTGCGCCACACCGCGGACTCGGTCATGGCGGAACCCGCGCTTCGCGAAAGCGAGTTGCTGGGCTTTCAGATCGGCATCGAGATCGGCCAGCCGGGCGCTGTCATGTGCGCCTACAACCTGGTCAACGGGCGCAAGGCGTGCGGCAACGACGATCTGCTGAATCACGTCCTGAAAGGCGACTGGAAGTACAAGGGCTGGGTCATGTCGGACTGGGGAGCCGTCGACGACGTATCCTACATCAGCGCCGGTCTCGACCAGCAGATGGGCCGCCAGCTCGACAAACAGGCCTGGTTCGGCCAGCCGCTTGCCGATCTCGTCGCCAAGGGAGATGTCCCGAAGAGCCGGGTCTCCGACGCCGTGCGCCGCATCCTTCGCAGCATGTTCGCGGTCGGAATCTCGAGCCCCTATGCGCCGCAGCCGATCGACTACAAGGCGCATGCGCAGGTCGCGCTCGAGGCCGCGCGCGGCGGGATCGTCCTGCTCAAGAACGACGCGGCGCTGCCGCTGGCGGCCACGGCCGGGAATATCCTCGTCGTCGGCGGCAACGCCGACTTCGGCGTCCTGTCGGGCGCGGGGTCCAGCCAGGTTACGCCGTCGAACGGCGCGCCGCGGATCATCGAAAATGGCGGCGACGGGCTGATGGCCCTCTTCAATCGCCAGCTCTACATGCCGGACTCGCCGCTCAAGGCGCTACGCGACGCGCTGCCGGGCGCCAAGATCGGCTTCCAGAACGGCTATTCACCGGAAGCCGCCGCCGCCTATGCGGCAAAGGCCGACATGGTCATCGTCTTCGCCACCAAGTGGGAAGGGGAGGGCATGGATTCCGGTTCGCTCTCGCTTCCGCAAGGGCAGGATCACCTGATTTCGGTCCTGGCGGATGCCAATCCCAATATCGTCGTCGTCCTTGAAACGGGGAATCCGGTGACGATGCCCTGGCTTAACAAGGTCAAGGCGGTCATGCAGGCCTGGTATCCGGGCCAGGAGGGCGGGCAGGCCATCGCCGACGTCCTGACGGGAAAGGTCAATCCGTCGGGCCGGTTGCCGGTCACCTACCCGGCGTCGATCGACCAGTATCCTCGCGTGGGCCTGCCGGGTCTGGGCTTGCCCGACAAGACCCCGGTCAAGGTTCCCTATGACGAAGGCGCCGACATCGGCTACCGCGGCTTCGCCAAGTCTGGCCAGCCGCCGTTGTTTCCGTTTGGCCATGGCCTGACCTACACCGGCTTTTCCCATTCCACCCTGTCGGTGAAGGGCGGCGGATCCGTCCAGCTGA
>DASVNS010000379.1:0-5345 GCA_036383735.1 Phenylobacterium sp.
CTGGGCTTCATCGGCCGCTTCTGGCTGAGGCGGCCTTTGCTGTTCTGGGCGGCGGTCGGCCTGATGCTGGTCGCCATCGCCTTCGACCTGATGCTGCCCTGGGCCGCGGGACGGCTGGTGGACGTGGTGGCGACGACGCCGCGCCAGCCCCCGGCGGCCTGGAGCGCGTGGGCGATCTTCGTGGGCGTCTACCTGGCCTTCTCGCTGGTGCGGAACGTCGCCTTCCGGTTCTGGAACCCGCTGGCGGCCGGCAACATGAAAGAGATGACCGACGAGGGGTTCCAGCGGGTGCAGGCCTTCTCGGCGGACTGGCATGCCGACCATTTCGCCGGCTCCACCGTGCGCAAGCTGTCGCGCGCCATGTGGGGCTACGACATGGTGTCGGATGCGGTGGTGCTGTGGCTCGGCCCGGCGATGGTGATCCTGCTGGGCCTCTCGGCGACCATGGTGGCGCGCTGGCCGATGGTCGGGCTGTTCTCGATGGCCGTCGTGGTGCTCTACATCGCCTCGAACCTGATCCTGACGGTGAAGTATGTGCGGCCGGCGAACCTCAAGTCGGTGGCGCTGGACACGCGGATCGGCGGTGCGCTGGCCGATTCCATCTCGTCGAACCCGACGGTGAAGGGGTTCGGCGCGGAGCGGCGCGAGGAGGCGCGGATCGGCGGGATCACGGCGATGTGGCGGCGCGCGACGCTGACCACCTGGACGCGGTTCATGGACGTCTGGCTGGTCCAGAACATGTTGCTGGTGGTGCTGCAGGCCGGCCTGTCGGGGCTGCTGGTCCGGCTGTGGGCGCGCGGCGAGGCCACCGCGGGCGATGTGGCCTTCGCGGTCACCTCGTTCCTGCTGATGAGCGGTTACCTGCGCAACATCGGCGAGAACATCCGCATGATGCAGAAGGGCCTCGACGACGTGGAGGACGTGGCCGGCTTCGCGCAGGCCGCGCCCCAGGTCGGCGACGCGGCGTCCGCGCCGGCGTTCCGGGGCGAGCTGGGCGAGATCGCCTTCGACCGGGTGACCTTCCGCTACAAGTCGGCGGAGGAGCCGCTCTACAACGACTTCACCCTGATCATCGCGCCGGGCGAGCGGGTCGCGCTGGTGGGGCCGACGGGCTCCGGCAAGTCGACCTTCGTGAAGCTGCTGCAGCGATTGTACGACGTGAGCGGCGGGCGGATCCTCATCGATGGCCAGGACATCTCGACGGTGACCCAGGGGTCGCTGCGGCGCGCCATCGCGGTGGTGCCGCAGGACCCGGCCCTGTTCCACCGCACCATCGCCGAGAACATCGGCTACGCCCGGCCCGAGGCCACCGGCGAGGAGATCGCCCTGGCGGCGCGCCGCGCCCGGGCCCACGACTTCATCCAGCGCCTGCCCAGGGGCTACGACACCCTGGTCGGCGAACGCGGCGTGAAGCTGTCGGGCGGCGAGCGCCAGCGCGTCGCCATCGCCCGCGCGTTCCTGGCCGACGCCCCGATCCTGGTGCTGGACGAGGCCACCTCGTCGCTGGACGTGGAGACCGAACGGCAGGTGCAGGCGGCGATGGAGGCGTTGATGGCGGGGCGCACGACCATCGTCATCGCCCACCGCCTGTCGACGATCCGCGGCGCCGACCGGATCCTGGTCTTCGACCAGGGCCGCGTCGTCGAGGAAGGCCGTCACGCCGAGCTGGTGAAGCGCGGCGGCCCCTACGCCCGGCTGCATGCGGTGACGGAGGGGGCGGGCTGACGTCGCGCCCCCTCCGTCTCGCGGCTTTGCCGCGATCCACCTCCCCCGTCGTCTGCGCGACGGGGGAGGAGCGGTTGGTCAGAGCGCATCGGTCAGAACTGGCGCGAGGTCGCCGCGCGGCTCCACCCGCACGGTCTCCAGCCCCAGCCAGCCGGCCATCCGCTTCAGCTCGCCGGCCAGCTTTGCCGGCGTCGTGTCGCTGGCCCAGGGCTCGGCGTGGGACGCCTGGACGATCAACACCCCGGCCTTGCGGTCGGCCTTGAGGTCCACGCGGGCGGTGATGGCGTCGCCCTCGAGGAACGGCAGGACGTAGTAGCCGTGGGTGCGCTTTTCGGCCGGCGTGTAGATCTCCAGGCGCACGCGGACGCCGAACATCCGCTCGGTGCGTTCGCGGAACCAGATCAGGTTGTCGAATGGCGAGAGCAGGGCCGCGGCCGCGATCTTCCGGGGCCGGCGTGCAGCCGGGTGCAGGTAGGCCCGTTCCCGCCAGCCCTGGACCTGGGTGGGCGCCAGCGCGCCGGCCTCCACCAGCTCTGCGAGCCGGGCGCGGGTCTCCTCCACGCCCATGCGGAAGTAGTCGCGCAGGTCCCGCTCGGTGGCGATCCCCATGGCGCGGGCGGCGATGGTCAGGAGCTGGCGCTGGGCCTCGTCACGCGGGGGCGTCGGCGCGTCGTGGATGGCCTTCGGCAGCACCTGGCCCGGCAGGCCGTAGACGCGCTCGAAGGTTCCGCGGCGGGTGGCGGTGGTGAGGTCTCCGGCCCAGAACAGGCACTCGACCGCGCGCTTGGCCTCGCTCCAGCCCCACCAGCCGCCGTCGCCCTTGTGGCCCATTTCCAACTCCGAGGCCGATAGCGGGCCGCGCGCGCCGATCTCGTCCAGGACACGGTCCAGGAACTCGCCCCGTTCGCGCCGGAAGCGGGCGATGCTCTTCCAGCCGCCCACACCCTCGCGCGCGTCGGTCATCCGCCAGCGCAGCAGGGGCTGGGAGCTGAGCGGCAGCAGCGAGGCCTCGTGCGCCCAATATTCGAAAAGCGGCCGCTTCCGGCCCCAGGCGATCTCCTCCAGCAGGTCGCGCGGATAGGCTCCCAAACGCGAGAAGGCCGGCAGGTAGTGGGTGCGCGAGACGACGTTCACCGAATCGATCTGCACTACGCCCAGCCGTTCGATCAGCTTCACCAACTGGCGGCGGTCGACGGGGCCGTCGCGCTCGCCGCTGAACCCCTGGGCAGCCAGCGCGATCCGGCGGGCCTCGCCGGCGGTGAGTGTGTCGCGGGTCATGGACGCCCCTCCGAGTCGCTGAGGGCGAGCCTAGCTGTGGAACGAACAACGAACAATCGTGGTGAACCTATGGTTAACGCGCGACGCCCGCTCTCGAAGGTTGCAGGAACAGAGACGGAAAGTTGTACTCAAGCTTGTGACGCATGGTCGCGGACGCGTCAGTGCTCCAGCCGTCCATCGTTGAGGGCGGAAACCTCGAACGGGAAGACGATGTCGGGGTTGGGCTCCGGAACCGTCCTGGCGACGTCGGACGGCGCCAACGTCTTGAGCAGGTGACGGATGAGGTTCGACCGCGCCCGCTTCTTCTTGTCTGTGTGCACGATGGTCCAGGGCGCGTCGCTGCAATGCGTCCGGGTCAGCATCTCGTCGCGGGCCTCGGAATAGTCGTCCCACTTCTGTTGGGCGACGGCGTCCAGGGGGCTGATCTTCAGCGCCTTCAGGGGATCGTCGCGGCGGGCGGCGAGGCGACGACCTTGCTCCTTGCGCGAGATGTCGAGCCAGATCTTCACGATCTGGATGCCGCTGCCGACCAGCAACTGCTCGAAGACGTTGACGTCTCTCAGGAAGACTTGCTGCTCGTCGGGCGTGGCGAAGTTCATCACCCGCTCTACCCCCGCGCGGTTGTACCAGGAGCGGTTCAGGATCACGAGTTCGCCCGCCGCCGGGAGGTGCGAGACGTAGCGCTGGAAATACCATTGGGTCCGTTCGCGATCGCTAGGCTTGGGCAGGGCCACGACGCGCGTGGCGCGGATCGACAGATGCTCGACGATCCGCTTGATCGCACCGTCCTTGCCAGCGGTGTCGCGGCCTTCGAGGATCACCAGGTCGCGCTGGCCGGTGTCGATGGCCCGCTGCTGAAAGCGGACCAGAGCCACCTGCAGGGCTTCGAGTTCGTCGTCGTCGTCGGGCTTGGCCATGGCGGGATAATGCGCGGGATTGCTATTGGGGGACAAATGATCCGCCTGTTCGTTGCGAATGACCTGTCGCCCGGCGCCAGCCTCGACCTCGACGAGGGCCAGAGCCGGTACCTGTCGGTGGTGATGCGCCAGGGCGTCGGCGACGCCGTGGCGGTGTTCAACGGCCGCGACGGCGAGTGGTTGGCGCGGCTCGCGAACGTCGGCAAGCGTGCGGTGACGTTGGCGGTCGAGGCGCGGATCCGGCCGCAGGAGCTGGGGCCGGACCTGGACCTGGTGGTGGCCCTGGTGAAGCGCGCGAGACTGGAGACCATCGTCGAGAAGGCCGCCGAGCTGGGCGCGCGTCGCGTGCGGCCCGTCGTGACCGAGCGGACCAACGCCGACCACACCCGTGTCGACCGGCTGCAGGCGATTGCGACGGAGGCGTCGGAGCAGACGGGCCGGCTGGACGTGCCGCAGGTGCTGGAGCCGGTGAAGCTGCAGCGGCTGCTGGACCGGTGGGACGTGAGCCGCCAGCTGCTGTTCTGCGATGAAGCCGGCGATGCGCCGCCGCTCCTGAGCGCCGTCAAAACCGGCGGGCCATGGGCCATCCTGATCGGGCCGGAGGGCGGCTTCTCGACCGCCGAGCGGGAAATGTTGCGCAGCCTGCCCTATGCCGTTCCCGCCGGCCTGGGTCCGCGCATCCTGCGCGCCGACACGGCCGCGATCAGCGCGCTGACCCTGTGGCAGGCGGCGGTGGGCGACTGGCGCGGAGCTTCGCCGCATAAAACCTGAGCCGGTCTTGAGCTTGGCGGAATTGCGCCCACCTATCCTGACAGCGTAAAGACGCCAGCCGCGCGGGACCCTGTCCCGGCGTGACGGCGTTCTCGTCGGGGAGGAATGGATGGCCGAAGTCGCCTGCGACGATCGACCCCTGGTGTTCGAAGACCTGGTCGGCTGGATGGCCGACGGGGCGAAGCCCGCCAGCGCATGGCGCCTTGGCGCCGAGCACGAGAAGTTCGTGTTCCGCCTGGCCGACCACGCGCCCGTTCCCTACGAGCCGAACGGCATCAAGGCGCTGCTCGATGGCCTGACCCGTTTCGGCTGGGCGCCGGTCTACGAGGGCGAGAACGTCATCGCCCTGGAGCGCGGCCTGGCGAACATCAGCCTGGAGCCGGGCGGGCAGTTCGAGCTGTCCGGCGCGCCGCTGGAGACCGTCCACGACATCTGCGAAGAGACCGGCCAACACCTGAACGAGGTGAAGGCGGTCGCCGACGAGCTGGGGCTGGGTTTCCTGGGCCTGGGCTTCACCCCGAAGTGGCGGCGGGACGAGGTCCCGGTGATGCCCAAGGGCCGCTACAAGATCATGCGCGAGTACATGCCCAAGGTGGGCGGCCTGGGCCTCGACATGATGTTCCGCACCTGCACGGTGCAGGCGAACCTCGACTT
>DASVNS010000380.1:0-3851 GCA_036383735.1 Phenylobacterium sp.
CTTCCTGCGGACCCTGCGGTGCGCCTGGCCGCGGTGTGCCGCTCAGCGAGGCGGCGTTGGCGAAGTCGGCGAGGCCCGCACTGGCCCCGCCCGCGATCCCGGCGGCGATGGCCGGGGTCTGGAGGAAGAAGATCGCGCCGAGCAGGCAGAGCGCAATGAACAGCAGGCCGCCGGCCATCGGGTCCTGCCCATCGATCTGACCCCACTGCTGGCTGACCAGCGACAGGATCAGCTGGAAGACCGTGATGATCAGGGCGAAGAGGACGAGGTAGTTCACCGCCTGGCTGAGCCAGCCGAAGAAGAACCGGCGGCTGGCTTCGAAGAGCGCGCAGGCGATGAATATCGGCCCGAGCGCCACAAGGAGCGCCAGGGCGACCTTGGCGATCATCACCACCCCGAACCCCAGCGCGGCGGCCAGCGCCCCAATCACGTAGACGACGGCCGCCAGGATCCAGGGCGCGAAGTCGATGGGGCTGGCTTCCTTGGTGATCTTCTCGGCGAGGTAGGCGGCGCGCGAGAAGAACTGGTCGAAGGCCGAGCCGACATCTGGAACGCCGCCACCGCTGATCGCCCGGGCCAGGGTGTCGGGCAGGACGTTGAACAGCGGATCGGTGACGTAGGTCGAATAGGCCACCGTCGTCGCCAGCATGTAGATGAAGGCGAGCTTCACGCTGCGGATGACGAAGTCCATGAACGGCTCGGAAATCGATCCGCGCAGGATCGCGAAGCCGTAGAGCAGGACATAGAGCACCAGCGCTACGCGGAGCGGACCCGAGACTTCCGAGATCACCGAGGCCGCGCGCTCGTTCAGGAAGACGTCGAGCTTGCCGTCGACGAAGGCATAGGCCGGCTGGAAAATCTGGAACGGCTCGGCCACGGCGCGCCTCAGAAGTTCTGCTTATATCGGTCCATCCGCCGGTCGCGGCGGATGGCGGCAGCGCCGGCCTTGGCGTTCACACACTCCTGTCCCTGATGGGCGCCGGACGCGCAGTCGACCACCACCTTGGCCGTCTCTTCCGGGTGGGCCTCGAAGTAGCTGGCGCTGCGCGGCGCTGGCGAGCAGGCCGCGAGCGCCGCCAGGGCTCCGATGGCCAGGGTGCGACCGATCACTGGAAACCCTGCCGGTAGAGCGCTAGGCGCGCCTCACGCGTCGCCGCCATCCGTTCGCGCTCGCGCTGCGCCTGCAGCCGGTCTTCCGCCGCCTGGGCCATGGCCAGGCCCTGGAGCCGCATCTGGTCGTTGGCGATCATCGCCTGTTCGGTCGTGGCGCGGGCCTGGAGGTCGAGGACCGCGCGGGCATTCGGCGCACTGTCGATGGCCTGCTGAAGGGTCTTCAAGCCCTCCAGCCGCTGAGCGCCGGCCGTGGAGACGGCCTCGCCAAGCGCCAGGTCCCGGGCTGCGCGCATGCCGGAAGCCTCGAGCTCGGCGCCCAGCGCATCGCCGGCCGGTGGCGTGAACAATCGGCTCGCAGTGCGGATCGCGTCGGCGCGGCTCCCGATCGCGCCCAGGCTGGCGAGATCGCCCTTGGCCGCGGCGGCCAGAGTGGACACGTCCGGCAGCATCTCGCGCAACGACGGTAGGCCGAGCTGGCTGGCGATCTGACCGACGCCGGAGGCCGTATTCAGGCTATCGAAGAGCTGCTTGCCTTGCTGGACCTGCGACTTCAGCTCGTTGAGTTGGTCGAGCGCCGTCTTCGCCTGCTCGATCAGCTTGGCGTAGCTCGTGGGGTCATAGACGATCATTGCCGCCTGCGCGGTGGTGGCGCCCAGACCAAGGGTGAGCGCGGCGGTCGCCGCGACGAGACGGGTCTTCATGGAAGCAGCCTCCGTTCCCGGTGGAAGGGTTCGAGCCATTGGGCGGGGTCGTCGCCATGCCGGGCGCGTACGCGGTCGAGGAGGTCGACCGTCTCAGTGCGGCCCGACAGTATGGCGAGCTCATCGTCGAGCCCATCGAGCCGCAGCTCGGCGACCACCGAATTGAGGCCCTGCTTGATCAGGAACTGGCGGGCTTCCGGCGCCAGCTCCTCACGCACCAGCGCGAACTCCCGCTGAGTCAGACCGAAGCCCTCCACATAGTCGCGCTCGGCGGCATGCGCGTTGGGCAGGAAGATCTTGGTCGCGCACTGTTCGAGGATCGTGTGCGCGATAGGCGAGCGCAGCACGTCGGCCGGCGACTGGGTGCCGAAGACCATGAAGGCGTTCTGCTTGCGGTAGGTCTTGAGGCCATCCTGGGCCAGGCCGCGGAAGGCTTCGTCGCCGATCGCCTTCCAGAACTCGTCAATGTCGATGACCAGCCGGCGGCCATCCACCAGGGCGGCCAGCCGATGGAAGAGGTACATCATCAGCGGCGTGCGGACCTCGGCGTTGTCCAGCACGTGCGTCATGTCGAACCCGAGGAAGCGGGCGTCCAGGCCGACGGCGTCGGCGTCATTGTCCAGCACCCAGCCGAACGCGCCGCCCTTGCACCACTTCTCCAACCGTGCGCCGACGCCACCGGCGTCGCGCTGGCCGAGCAGGGTCCGCAGCGCCGACAGTGACCGCTGCTCGGGCGGCAGCGGCTCCAGCGCGAGGACGGCGTCGTCGATGGCGCGCTCTTCCTGCACCGACAGCGGCCGGTCCGTCGCGCCCACCAGCTGACGGACGAGCGTACCCAGGAAAGCGCGGTTCGCGGGCGAGAAGGTCAGGGCCTTTAGCGGCGCGAATCCGGTCGGCTCGCCGTTGCGCAGAGTCAGGTACGTACCGCCACAGGCGCGGACGAAGATCTCCGCGCCCCGGTCCTTGTCGACGAACACCAATTGCGGCCCGAGCTTCTCCAACTGAGCCAGCATGAAGTTCTGGACCACCGTCTTGCCCGAGCCCGAGGGGCCGCAGATGAAGGTGTGACCGAGGTCGCCGACGTGGAAGTTGAAATGGAAAGGCGAGCCGGCCGAGGTGCGCAGCAGCGCCACCGCCGCACCCCAGTGGTTGCCGTCGGCGCGACCTGCCGGGTGGGTGTGGAAGGGCGCGAGCGCCGCGAAATTGCGCGAGGTGATCGCCGCTGGCCGCACACGACGGCTGAAGTTGCCGGGGAATTGCGCCCAGAAGGCCGCTTCCAGCGCCAGGTCCTCGCGGGCCGTGACCAGGCCGGAGTCGGCCAGCATGGCGCGGGCCTTGGAGAGATTGTCCGCCAGACCGCGCGGGTCATCGCCATAGACCAGCACCGAGGCCTGATGGTCGCCCATGGCGAAGCGGTTCGACATCAGGTCGTCGAGCGCGTCGCCAAGCCCCGCGATCTGTGACGCCGCACGATCGCGCGCCGACAGCATCTGGTTCTGCTTACGCTCCATCACCGCACGGGCGGCAGCTTTTGAGAGGAAGCTGAACGACTGGCTCGCGACGAACGGGAAGCGCGCCGAGAGCAGCCCGTTCCAGAGCCCCGGCCGTGTGGTCGCCGGGTATTCCTTGATCCCGAACAGGCCGGCGAAGCGGGCGTCCGCCGCGTCGCGGATCTCCAACGCCTCGCGGCCGAAGATCACGCGGGCCGTATAGATCGCCGAGCCGAGGTGGCCGCGCACCAGCGGCACGCGTTCACGCCGGCCGGTTAGCACTAGGCGCAGCACCTCCATCGGCTCGGAGAACCACAGGCCATCGCGCTCGTAGAGACCGAGCGGCCGGACGCCGTAGCGGCCCAGATACTGGGCGAGATCGCGGGCGGCGTCTTCCAGCCGCTTGACCGCCTCGTCTTCGGCGCCGGCCGCAGCCGTCTTTCGGGAACGGGAGAGCCAGGCGCCGGCCCGGTCGGCAGCGTCGCGGCCGGGATGCAGGACCAGCGTCACGTAGAGCTCGTTCACGAACATCCGCGTGGCGCCCAGT
>DASVNS010000381.1:0-13731 GCA_036383735.1 Phenylobacterium sp.
CCGAAGAACACGGTGTCGCCGATGCCCGACGCCTTCACGAAGTTCAGGGCCGCCTTGGCGATCGAGCGCGGGTCGCGCTCGTAGGGCGTGTTGGTGTCGGGGTTCACCACGTCGCAGATAAGGAACAGGGTCTTCTGCTGATAGAAGGGGTCGACGTTGGCGGTGGCCAGATCCGGTTTCAGCTTCATGTCGGACTCGTTGATCGCCTTCCAGCCGGCGATCGAGGAGCCGTCGAACATGGTCCCGTCGGTCAGGAACTCTTCATCGACCAGATCGATGTCGAAGGTGACGTGCTGCAGCTTGCCGCGCACGTCGGTGAAGCGGACGTCGACGTATTTGACGTCCTCTTCCTTGATCTGGGCCAGGATCTCTTTGTAGGTCGGCATGCTCGGTTATCCCCTTCAGCACGTTGAGTTTTGTCAGATGGCGGCCGCGCCGCTTTCCCCGGTGCGGATGCGCACGACGTCGGTGATCTCGGACACGAAGATCTTTCCGTCGCCAATCCGCCCGGTGCGCGCGGCGGACTGGATGGCCTCCAAGGCGGCCGGGAGCTGGTCGTCGGAGACGACGACCTCGACTTTGATCTTGGGAAGGAAGTCCACGACGTACTCGGCGCCGCGATAGAGTTCAGTGTGGCCCTTCTGACGGCCATAGCCCTTGGCTTCGAGCACGGTCATGCCCTGGACGCCCATGTCCTGCAGGGCTTCCTTCACCTCGTCGAGCTTGAACGGCTTGATGATGGCTTCGATCTTTTTCATGCGCTCGACTTGTACTCGCGACAGACGCCCTAGCGGGTGCGGGCGAACCAGCACGCCGACCATGGCCGCCACAAGCATGCTTTGGTTGCTTGCCCTTGCGGCCGAGTGGGAAACTAGGGTGTCGCCTATAAAACAGGCGCCACAAGATTGGAAAGTGATCATCGCCGAAATCACGTCGTGATGGCGGATTGCGGCCCGGGATCGCTGCAAAACGCGTTTGGGAGGCGGCCGAAGCATGGATGAACGGACCCCGGTGCTCATCGGAGCAGGGCAATTCACGTATCGGGGCGATCCCGCCTCCTCGCCGTCGCCCACGTCTTTGCTGAAGATTGCGGCGGAACGGGCGGCGCACGACGCCGGGATCGGCGCCAAAGGCCTGGCGGCGATCGACAGCCTCGCCGTCGTGGGTTTCACGATCGACGCGCCGGGCTCGAAGCGCGGGACGATCCCGCACGCCACGAACCCGCCGGCCACGCTCTCGAAAATGCTGGGCGCGACGCCTTCGTGGAGCGTCTATTCGGAGATGGGCGGCAACACGCCCCAGTACCTGATCAACATGCTGGCCGACCGCATTGCCCGCGGCGAAACCGAGTTGGCGCTGACCGTCGGCTGCGAGTTCCTCGGTTCGGCGATGAAGCGCCTGGGCAAGGGGCTCGGCTTCGACGATTGGGCGCAGGTCGAGGACGAGACCGTCGAGGCGCCTGCGAGGGTCGGCGATCCGCGACCGGGCAGCACGCCCTATGAGATCCGCCACGGCATGAGCCGGCCGATCAACATCTACCCGCTGTTCGAAAATGCGCTTCGGGCCCGCGATGGCCGCTCGGTCGCCGATCACCAGACGCGGATGGGCCAGCTTTTCGCGGGCTTCACCGACGTCGCCGCCCAGAACCCGGAGGCCTGGTTCCCGGTCAGGCGGAGCCCTGAGGAGTTGGTGCGGGTCACCGAGAAGAACCGGATGATCGGTTTTCCGTACCCGAAACTGCTCAACGCGATCATGGAGGTCGACCAGTCGGCGGGCGTCCTGGTGGCCAGCGTGAAGAAGGCGCGTGAGCTTGGCGTGCCGGAAGACAAGTGGGTGTACCTGCACGGTTGCGCCGACGCGGCGGACCTCTGGCACCCGCTGGATCGACAGGACTTCCACTCCAGCCCGGCGATGCGCCTTACGGGTCGCAAGGCGCTGGAGATGGCCGGCGTTGGCCTGGACCAGATCGACCTGATCGACCTCTACTCCTGCTTCCCCGTCGCCGTGGAGGTGGGCGCCGGCGAACTGGGCCTGGGGCTGGACGATCCGCGCGGCCTGACTGTCACCGGTGGGCTGCCCTATGCTGGCGGGCCCGGGAACAACTATGTCATGCACTCCATCGCCGTGATGATGGATCGGCTTCGCGCCAGGGGAGGAGCCTACGGCCTGGTCACCGGCAACGGCTGGTATCTGACCAAGCAATCGACGGGAATCTATTCCACCGCAGCTCCGGATCGCCTGTTCGAGCGCGAGGATCCGGCCATCCTGCAGCGCGAGATCGATGCGCTGCCGCATCCTGAGGTCACCGAGACGCCGCAGGGCCGCGGCACGATCGAGACCTATACGGTCGTCCACAAGCGCGAGGGACCGTTCATGGCGATCGTCGTCGGCCGCGACTCGAACGGCCGCAGGTTCGCCGCCAACACGCCCAATGACCCGGCGACCCTTGCCAGCCTCGAAGCGAGCGAGCAGATCGGGCGGACAGGCACGGTCGCCCAGCAGGGGGACCTCAACATCTTCACACCGGACTGAGCATCTCATGGCGCGCCTTTACCTGATCCGGCATGGCCGGCCGTCCGCCGCCTGGGGCGGCCATGATGACGATCCGGGGTTGGATGAGGCGGGGCGGGCGCAGGCTTGCGCCGCCCGGGACTGGCTGCTGGCTCGCCCAGCGGCGGAGCGACCTTCGCTCGTGGTCAGTTCACCGCTTCGGCGTTGCCGCGAGACGGCCGCGCCGACCGCCGAGGCGTTGGGCGTGGCGATCGAGGTCGATCCGATCGTCGGCGAAATCCCGACCCCGAAGGGCCTGACGGGCGAGCAGCGGCCAGCCTGGCTGCGCAAAGCCTTCGAAGGAACCTGGGCCGCCATCGAGGGCGACATGGACTATGAGGCGTGGCGTTCCGACATCGTCGCCTCGCTGGCCGCGCGCGGCAATACGGCGGTGTTCTCGCACTATGTGGCGATCAACGCGGCGGTTTCGCGCCTGCTGGACCTGGACCAGGTGATGGCGTTCCGGCCGGACCACACGTCGATCACCGTGCTGGAGACCGACGGCGAGACGGTTCGCCTGGTCGAGACGGGCGCAGAGGCCACGACGGGGGTTCTGTGAACGCCCGGCCGATCCTGACGGTCGCCGAAATGGCAGCGGCGGATCGAGCCGCCATCGCGGCCGGGACACCGGGTGTCGTCCTGATGGAGCGCGCGGGCCAGGCCGTCGCCGACGCCGTGGTCCAACGCTTCCGTCCGCAGCCGGCGCTCGTGCTTTGCGGTCCAGGCAACAACGGCGGCGACGGATATGTGGCGGCCCGGCTGTTGAAACAGCGCGGCTGGCCCGTGGAAGTCAGGGCGTTGGGCGAGCCCGCGACCCAGGACGCCCGGGCCATGAGCGCGCGCTGGGATGGCGCGACGACGCCGCTCGATGGCGGGCTCGACGGCGCGCTCGTCATCGACGCCCTGTTCGGCGCCGGTCTTACCCGGCCACTGGAGGGCGCCGCAGCCCAGGCGGCTATCCTGCTGGCCAGCCGCCCCGAGACGGTGGTGGCGGTGGATACGCCCAGCGGCGTCCCCGGCGATACGGGCCAGCCGGCGGGACCGTCGATCTGCGCGGTGCTGACCGTCACCTTCCACGCTCGCAAGCCTGCCCATGTGCTGGAGCCGGGTCGCCGACTCTGCGGCGAAGTCCTGGTGGCCGACATCGGCCTGGGCGAGGTGGCCTCCAGGACTGTGGAGAACGGCCCGGAGTTCTGGCTGCCGCGTTTCCCGTGGCCGACGGCGGCGTCGCACAAGCATGCGCGGGGACGGCTGATCGTGGTCAGCGGCGACGTCTGGAGTACGGGCGCGGCGCGGCTGGCCTCGCGCGCCGGGCTGCGGGTCGGCGCGGGTCTGGTGACGCTATACGCGGGCCAGGAGTCGCTGGCGGTGAACGCCGCGCACCTCGAGGCGGTGATGCTGAAGCCCTTCGACACCGACCTGGAGCTGGAACAGGCCGCCAACCAGGCGGACGCCGCCATCATCGGGCCGGCCGCCGGCGTGAACGAGACGACCTTGCTCAACGTCCTGGCCCTGGCGCGCACCGGCGCGGCCTTGGTGATCGACGCCGACGCCATCACCGTCTTCCGCGACGATCCCGAGGAGCTGTTTTCCGTGCTGGATCGGGACGACGTCCTGACGCCGCATCCCGGTGAGTTCGAGCGGCTGTTCCCGGGCCTGCTGAAATCCTCGCCGGAGCGGATCACCGCGGCGCGCCGCGCGGCGGAAAAGGCCGACGCCGTGATCTTGCTGAAGGGCGCGGACACCGTGATCGCGGCGCCGGATGGCCGGGCCTGCGTCAACGTGAACGGATCGGCCTGGCTCGCCACGGCGGGCTCGGGCGACGTTCTGGCCGGCTATATCGGTGGGCTCGTGGCGCAGGGGATGGACAGCTTCGAGGCCGCCTGCGCCGCCGCATGGATCCACGCCGAGGCCGCCGAACTGCACGGTCCGGGGCTGATCTCGGAAGACCTCCCGGGCCTCACGCCGCTGGTGCTGCGACGGCTCTACGACGAGCGCTGATCGACCGTCTCCACGGCCATGATCTCGTCGTAGGTGACCGGTGAGAGCGCCAGCGGCCGGGGCGGGCTCGCGGAGGCGAGGGCCGCTTCCAGACGCTCGGAGAACGGTCCGGGGTTCCGGACGTCGAGCGGATGCAGGACGTCGGGACCAAAACGCCACCAGGCCAGCCCTTGCAAGCGTTCCAGCAGGGAGTCGGGGAAACGCATGCGGATCACCCTGGCCGGAACCCCGCCGACGATCGCATAGGGCGGCACGTCGCGCGTGACCATCGATCTCGCCGCCACGATCGCCCCGTCGCCCACTGTGACGCCCGGGCTGAACATCGCGCCCTGGCCCACCCAGACGTCGTGACCGAAGACGACCGGCGCCGGCGCAAACTGGTCGGCGGGAAACAGCGGGAACGAGGTCAGGCCTTCCGCAAGCAGATACTCCCGCAGGCCCTGCAGCCCGTTTGGCGAGTACGAGAAGGGGTGGC
This sequence comes from Phenylobacterium sp., assembly GCA_036383735.1. Classification (GTDB taxonomy): domain Bacteria; phylum Pseudomonadota; class Alphaproteobacteria; order Caulobacterales; family Caulobacteraceae; genus Phenylobacterium. The sequence continues at coordinate 5,027 of DASVNS010000381.1, forward strand.
TGGTCGCCCAATCGGTGGGATGCTCGGACTCGATGAACTCGACGCCGCTGGCGATCGAGCAGTAGCGGCCCATGGACACATGCGGCGGAAGCTGGCTCAGGGCGTAGCTGAACGCGCCGGCCCGGAAGGGCAGGGCATGGCCGGCGAACAGATGGGTCCACGGCTCCAGCTCACAGCCGCGACGCAGCCGCAGAGACTCGCCGATCCGCCAGCGTTCGCCGCCGTTGAAGCGATGATGGATGCCGCGCCGGGCGAAAAGGTCGAGCAGGGCGCGGGTGACGACCGCTGCCATCAGCGGCCGCTCTGCCGGGATCGGGAAAGTCGCGGTTTATCCGGATACAACGTAGGATTGTTCTTAGCGAGTCGTCGGTCCATGTTGGGCAGGATGCGGTCAACGGCCCGGCTTCGGCAACTCGCGGGACTGGCCCCGCAGGCGGCCATGTGCAGAAGGGTCGCCCCGGCCCCGCGACGGGATGCGGGGGCCGGGGCGTACGGCGGCGGATGTCGGGGAACAGGGCCGCCACCGCGTTCGTCCTGCAAATCGTGGGAGATGCGCGGACCGAGGAGTTACGTAAGCTTTGGTGTTCCAGATGCAGCGGACGCACCCAGCGGTAGAATTTTTTTCAGGCTCCGAGCCGGGTTCGTTCCCGCACGGTGTCCGCGGCCAGGGCAACGCCCGCGAGCAGCAGGGGCAGCAGGAAGAAGAAGAGCCGGTAGCCCAGGAACGCCGCGGCCAGGGACGCGGGATCCAGGCCCTTCAACAGCGTCGAGATCGACCCCTCGAACACGCCGACGCCGCCCGGCACATGGCTCGCTAAGCCCACCACGACCGACGGCGCGTAGGCCCCTACGAAAGTGAAATAGCTGACCGCGCCATCGGGAAGCAGCACCCAGATGATCGCCGCGGCGACGGCGTTGTCCACCGCGCCGACGGTAAGCTGGGCCAGCGCGACGCGGAACGAGGGCAGCCTCACGCTGTGGCCGAAGCCACGGAGCGGCCGCCGCAGGGTCGCGCACAGCACGACATAGGCTCCGACGAGCGTCAGCAGGATGGCGCCCAGACCATCGGCGACGGGGTTGGCGATCCGGCTCACGCTGGCGATATCCCGGCTGCCGGCCAGCAGCAGCGCGATGCCGGCAAGCGTCGAGAGGCCTACGGTGAACGAAAAGCCGTGGAACAAGGTGGTGGCGGCGACCTGGCGCAGGCTGATCCCGTGCCGGGCGTAGTAACGGGCTCGAACGGCGCCGGAAACGATCAGGTTCGCGCCGAGGGTATGGGCGATCGCACTGGCGATGAACGAGCCTGCAAGGGCCGAGCGCACGGCGATCCTCGCGCCCGCCCACCGAAGCCCCAGCCATTCGATGGTTCCCATCAGCAGGAAGCTCGTCGCCGAGAGGGCCAGCGCCAGCAACACCGAATCCCAGCCCCAGGCGCGGATGGCGTCGGCCACCTGCGGCAGGCTGATCGCGTGGAACTCCCGCCACAGGATGTAGGCCGCCGCCCCCAGCAGCAGGAACGCGACCAGGTGCCAGGCGAGGTTGCGCAGCATGGGATAGAACCGCGACCCCTGCGTTTCGGGCAGGGCGGCGGCCAGCTCGTCCTCGACGTCGTCGAGAAGGTGGTCGGGCCGCTCTTGGGGGTCGCGGATCGGCACGGGGCGAGCGGTTCCTGAGTCGGATGGTGGGCGCATCGTCCGCTCACGGAACCGAAGCGCAAGGCGAAGGTTTCTCCCGCACCTTCACGACGGATTTAAGGAGGCTGCCATGCCGCGGGAAGATTGGCGCGACCTGGAGAGCGAACGGCTCCGGCGCCTGCGCGACCGGGACGACTACGGCCAGGCCGACTATTCGAGCATGTACGGCTACGACTCGCGCTCGCGCTCTGGCTATCGCGCCTACGACGACGGTCGCCGGGAAGACGACGGCCGCTACGACGCGCCTCGCGAGGGGCGGTACCCGGAGACGCGCCGATACGAGGCCGCCCGACGCGAGGGCGAGCGACGCGACTGGGACACCGAGCGTCGGCACGCCCGGCGCGATGGCCCGTCGGACCGAGTGCTCTGGGCGGTGATCATGGAGCGGCTCGACGACGAGCGCCGCCTGGACGTGAGCGGCGTCGAGGTCGAGGTGCGTGATGCCGAGGTGACGCTCAACGGCACGGTTCGCCACAAGGCCGACAAGCGCCGCATCGAGGACATTGCGGACATCGACGGTGTGGCGAACGTGCAAAACAACCTCAGGAGCCGCGAGCAGGGCCGCCGATGGGGCTTCCGCTGATCTTTACCTGGAACCGCCGCCCGAAGGCTGGCCTTCATAGGCGATGAGCAAACCCGTCGTCGTCACGATCCCCCATGAGCTTGGCCGCGCGGAGGCCCGCCGTCGCATAGACGAGGGCGTCGGCCGGCTGGCCGCCCAGATCGGAGCGGTCGGCGAGATCCGCCAGTCATGGGAGGGCGACAGGCTGCAGTTCTCCCTGCAGGCGGTCGGCCAGACCGTGACCGGCGCCATCGACGTCATGGAGCAGGAGGCCCGCCTGGAGGTGCGCCTCCCGGGGATCTTCGCGATGATCGCCAACAAGGTGAAGGGCCGCCTGCGGGACGAGGGTCAGATCCTGCTGGGCGGGCCGAAGAAGGGCTGAGCCGCGCTACGGTCAAGGCAACCCATCGGCCCTGCGCACGTTCCTGACCGGAAAGTTCGAGGAAACAAGAACATGCCCCATAAACAGACCGAAGAGCAGGCGAAGCGCGCCTTCACCCATGGTTCCAGCGGGGCCACGTCCGACATGGCGTCGGATCCGAAGCGGGCCATTGAGGAGCATCGTCACATCGAGGGTCCGGCCACCCGTACGGTGAAACCGCCCGCCCCGGGCGAAAAGCACGATCACATGGCTCAGCGGGAAGCGGAGGCCGAGGACCGGCAGGAAGCCCTGCTGGACGAGGCCCTCGAAGAGACGTTCCCGGGCTCTGACCCGATCAGCCCGAAGCACATCACCTGAGGAGCTGTTCGTAGGCCTCCTGGGCCTCGATCCATTCCATCTCGGCCGCGTCGAGCGCAGCCTGGGCGGCCGCCCGTTTGCGGGAGAGTTCGGCGGCCTTTCCGGGGTCTCCGGCGAAGGTCGCCGGCTCCGTCAGCGTCCGGTCGATCATCGCCACCAACTGCGTAGCCTTGGCCAGGGCGGCCTCGGCCGTCTCGGCCCGCCGGCGCGCGGTTCCCGTGGGCAACTTGGCCTTCGGTGGCGGCGGGGGCGGCGGAGCCGCGACCACCGGCTCGGCCTTGATCTGGGTCGGTGCGCGCGCGGCCACCCGGGCGCGCTCCAGCACGAAGGCCGCATAGTCTTCCATGTCGCCGTCGAAGGGCTCGATCCCGCCGTCGGCGGCCAGCCACAGGCGGTCGGCCACCAATTCCATCAGCGAACGGTCGTGGGTGATCAGGATCACCGCACCTTCGTACTCGTTCAGGGCATCCAGCAGGGCGCGGCGGCTGTCGATGTCCAGGTGGTTGGTCGGTTCGTCGAGAATCAGCAGGTGCGGAGCCTCCATGGCCACCAGGTTCAACAGCAGGCGCGCGCGCTCGCCGCCGGACAGGTTGGCGACCGTGGTCTCCGTCTTGTCGAAGCCGATGCCGTACTGGGCCAGCCGCGCGCGGCGCGAGGCCTCGCTGGCCTGCGGCATCACCCGGCGGATGATGTCCAGCGGCGTGTCGGTGGGGTCCATCGCCTCGATCTGGTGCTGGTGGAACCAGCCGACCTTCAGGCGGGGACTGCGGTGCAGCTGGCCCGCTTCGACTTCGAGCGCTCCGGCCACCAGCTTGGCGAAGGTCGACTTGCCCGCGCCATTCACGCCCAGCAGGCCGATGCGGTCGTCGATGTCGAGCCGCAGGTCCAGCTTCCGCAGGATCGGCGCGCCGCCGTAGCCGACGGTCGCGCCTTCCAGGCGCAGCAGGGGCGGCGCCAGCGGCCGTTCGGGGGAGGGCAGGGAGAACGGCGTCACCCGTTCCTCGATCACCGCGGAAACCGGCGGCAGCTTGGCGATCATCTTCAGGCGCGATTGCGCCTGGGTCGCCTTCGACGCCTTGGCGCGGAAGCGGTCGACGAAGGACTGCAGGTGCTCGCGCCGGGCTTCGACCTTGGCGCGGCTCGCCTCCTGCAGGCGCAGCTTCTCGGAGAGCTGGCGCTCGAAGTTGTCGTAGCCGCCGGGGTACAGGTCGAGCTTGCCGTCCTTCAGGTGCAGGATGTGGTCGACCGAATTGTTCAGCAGCTCCCGGTCGTGGCTGATGACGATGGCGCTGTTGGGGTACTTCTTGAGCCGCGCCTCCAGCCAGAGGGCGCCTTCTAGGTCGAGGTAGTTGGTCGGTTCGTCCAGCAGCAGCAGGTCGGGCTCGGCGAACAGGCTCGCCGCCAGCGCCACCCGCATCCGCCAGCCGCCCGAGAACTCCGCCATCGGCCGCGCCAGGTCCGCCTGGCTGAACCCGAGGCCGGCCAGGATCTCGGCGGCGCGCGAAGGGGCGCGGTCGGCGTCGATCTCGCTCAGCCGCATATAGATGTCACCCATGTCCTCGGGTTCTGCCGTCTCGAGGCGCTGAAGCAGATCGTGGCGCTCGAGATCGGCTTCCAGCACCGTGTCCAGCAGGGTCATCGGCGTGGCGGGGTGCTCCTGGTCCACCGACCCGATCCGCGCCTGGCGGGGCACGCCGACCTCGCCGCCGCCGGGCGTCAGCTGGCCCAGGACCACCTTGAACAGGGTGGATTTGCCCACGCCGTTGCGGCCCACGAGGCCGACCTTGGCGTCCTTGGGCAGGGTGACCGTGGCATGGTCGAAGAAGCGGCGTCCCCAAGCGTCGAGGACAAGGTCATTGATCTGGAGCATGAATGGCCGCGGCCTCTAGCAGACAGATCGCGCCACGTCATGCTGCCGCAGCAGCTTGCGTCGCAATACGCCTTGGCGATATAGACGCCGCCACCGCGCGGAGCCGCTTCGCGCACTCCCCATTTCGTATAGAGCCCCAACGGAGCCCATGACCGAACGTACCTTCTCGATCCTCAAGCCGGACGCCACGCGTCGGAACCTGACCGGCAAGGTCAACGCGGTGATCGAGGACGCCGGCCTGCGCATCGTGGCCCAGCGCCGCATCAAGATGAGCAAGGCCCAGGCCGAGAAGTTCTACGAGGTCCACAAGGAGCGCCCCTTCTTCGGCGAGCTCGTGGACTTCATGACGTCCGCTCCGGTCGTGGTGCAGGTGCTGGAAGGCGACAACGCCGTGGCCCGCTATCGCGAAGTGATGGGCGCGACCAACCCCGCCCAAGCCGCCGACGGCACCATCCGCAAGCTCTACGCCGAAAGCGTCGGCGAGAATTCGGTCCACGGTTCGGACAGCCTCGAGAACGCGCAGCTCGAGATCGCGCAGTTCTTCGCGGACGCCGATATCGTCGGCTGATCCGACGCAACGAGTTCGGTCCCGCGGGGTTTTCCCCGCGGGCCACCCATTTCCAACTGCAAATAAGTGAACATGAGAGAATCCAAGGTTATGCCTGGCTTCTCCGATCGCCTCGCCGCCCAGGCCGAGGCCCGGAAGGCCCTCCTGGCTAAATTCAAGCCGAAGCCCACCGTCCAACCCGAGGCCCTGGAGACCCGCGAGCAGAAGAAAGCGCGCGAACTCGAGGAAGTGCGCGCCAAGCGCGCCGCCGAAAAGGAAGCCGTCCGCCTCGCCAAGGAAAAGGCGGAGGAAGAGGCCCGGCTGGCGATCGAGAACGACGAGGAGCTGATGCTCCAGCTGAAGCGCGACGACCGCAAGGCGCGCAAGGCGGCAGCGAAGGCTGAAGCGCGCACCAAGCGCGAGATGAAGTCGCAGAGCCGTCGCGGCTAAGGCTCGGAGCCGCCGGAGAGCCGGCGGCTCAGCTCGCCGTAGTAGCCCTGGATCAGGAGTTCGACCGTCTCGCCGCGCGCCTCGGCCTCGAACGCCAGGTCCTTGGCCATCTGCACCGCGGCCGAGCGTGAAAGCTCGCCGGCGACGGGCGCCCCATCGGTGAACACCGTCCAGTCGCCGTCTTTCCGCGCCACTGCGTATTGCACCATTTCCGTGTCCTCGATGCGTCAGCGCAGAAATACGGTGAAGGTTCCGCGAGCCCTCCTATGTGGATGACCGCAGGCTGTTTGCCTGGGATGCTCAGGGCGAAGGAGGGCCGCCATGGGCGAGCCGCACCTGATCTATTTCGCCGATCCCACGTGTTCGTGGCGCCACGGCTTTTCTCCGGTCATCGCTGAAGTCCGTCGCAACTACGGCCGCGCCTTGCCCATCCGGATCGTCATGGGCGGCCGCGACCGGACCGCGAGAATCGCCGTCTGAACGACGCGTGCGATCGCGCCGCCTTGCGCACCGGCGCAGGGCACGCGATATCGGAGCGGAGCGCGGGCGTTCGCCGCCCGCACCCGATATCCAAGAAGGACTTCCCATGCGCGATCCCGTGACCACCGCCCTTGGCCTCGTGCCGATGGTCGTCGAGCAGACGAGCCGTGGCGAGCGCGCCTACGACATCTTCTCGCGGCTGCTGAAGGACCGGATCATCTTCCTGGCCGGGCCCGTCGAGGATGGCATGGCCAGCCTGATCTGCGCCCAGCTTCTCCATCTTGAGGCCGAGAACCCCAAGAAGGAGATCCAGATGTACATCAACTCGCCGGGCGGCGTGGTGACGTCGGGCCTCGCGATCTACGACACCATGCAATACATCAAGAGCCCGGTGATCACGCTCTGCCTCGGCATGGCCGCCTCGATGGGCTCGTTCCTGCTGATGGCCGGCGCGAAGGGCAGCCGCATCGCGCTGCCGAACTCGCGGATCATGGTGCACCAGCCGTCCGGCGGCTACTCGGGCAAGGCGCAGGACATCCGTCGCCACGCCGAGGACATCCTGAAGACCAAGCGCCGGCTCAACGAAATCTACGCCAAGCACACCGGCCAGCCGATCGAAGTGGTGGAAGAGACGCTGGACCGCGACCACTTCATGACCGCCGATGAGGCCCGCGACTGGGGCCTGGTCGATCACGTCTGGGAAAAGCGCGACGGCGACGACGCCGCCGCCTAAAGCCTGGCCAGCACGATCTGCAGCAGCTGACGGCGTCCGGGCTCCTCCGTGACGTCGATCCGCTCGAAGTCGGCCCCGCCGGTGTCGCGGACGTCGGCGAACAGGCCCTTCGGGTCTTCGTGGAAGTGCAGGAACGCGCGGCCCTTGCGGTAGAAGACGCCGCGCGACCGCTCCACCAGCCCCGCCAGCGTCCGCAACTCGGCCAGCAACGGGTCAAGGGTGTCCAGCGCGGCGGGCGAGGCGTGTTTCATGGCCGGCCCGAGAACACCTTGAAATAGGGCTCCTCGGCGATCGCCAGCATCTCGGTGTCGCCCCCGGTGTCGCCATAGGCGGCCCGCACCCGCAGATCGGGCCCGAAGGCGGCGCGCAGTCGCGCCACCTTCTCCGCGCCCCGGCAATTGGGTGACGCGAACCCGCCTGTGACCCGACCCCGCTCGTCGAAATGGAGCGGCGTGCCCAGCAGGTCGTCGGCGCCCAGGCCACGCGCGAAAGGGGCCACCACCAGGTCCGGAGAGGCGGTGACGATCACCAGCCGCACCCGCTCGTTGCGCCAGCGCTTCCAGGCGATGACCGCGTCGGGGCGCAGCAGGCTGCGGGAGTGCTGCTCGGCGAACAGGCGTGCGTCGGTCTCCAACCGCTCGCGGCTGACGCCGGCGAGGTAGACTTTGGTCGCCGCCGCCTTGATCCGGCTACGGTCACGGTGGAAAAAATACGAGACGGCGGCTGGTACGAGCTGCAGCCCGCCGAGGATCCAGGCGCTCTTCGACGTGCGCCACTTCAGGAAGGCCGTGTAGCTGTCCTTGACGGTCAGGGTGCCATCGAAATCGAAGGCCACCACCGGCGGCGCCGGCCCATCTGCATCACGGTCTTGTGCCATATCGGGGCGTTTCCCATTTGGTAAGGCGAGACGCCCCAAGGTCAGGGCTTCGCGCCGCACATTGTCGCTGCCCTCAGCGAAGGCTTGTGATCCCGGCGCGGATCGGGGAATGTCAAGACTTGGACAACCCTGCGGCGCGCATCCTGTAAGGCTAGGGCGCCTAGGCCCGGGCGTGGCTATCCGGTGTAGTGGCTAGCTTCGTCAAAAGAGTGAGATGAGATCATGACCAAGGCGGCCAGCGGAGATTCGAAGAGCACTCTGTATTGCTCATTCTGCGGCAAGAGCCAGCACGAAGTCCGTAAGCTCATCGCGGGCCCGACGGTGTTCATCTGCGATGAATGCGTTGAATTGTGCATGGATATTATCCGCGAAGAGCACAAGATCTCCTTCGTAAAGTCCAAGGACGGCGTGCCGACTCCTAAGGAGATCCGGGAAGTGCTCGACGATTACGTGATCGGCCAAGATCACGCCAAGAAGGTGCTCTCGGTCGCGGTCCACAATCACTACAAGCGCCTGAACCATGCGACGAAGAACAACGACGTCGAACTGGGCAAGGCGAACATCCTGCTGATCGGTCCGACCGGCACCGGCAAGACGCTGCTGGCCCAGACGCTGGCCCGAATCATCGACGTGCCCTTCACCGTGGCCGACGCGACCACGCTGACCGAAGCCGGTTACGTGGGCGAAGACGTCGAGAACATCATCCTGAAGCTGCTGCAATCCGCCGACTACAACGTCGAGCGCGCGCAGCGC
>DASVNS010000382.1:0-3584 GCA_036383735.1 Phenylobacterium sp.
CGCGCCAAGGCCCTGCGGTTGAGCCATGCGAACCCGGCCAGCAGCACGAGGGCTACGGTCGCCAGGGCCAGGATCAGGCGCAGCGGTCGGGTCTTGGCGGGCGCGGTGTCGGTCAAGGCGTGAAGCGGCTCAGCGGAAGCTGTGCCCTCATAGCGCAGAACGCGGCCGTTCGATGCGTCGGACTTGCCGGCCCTTTGGGCGCTGCGCCGCGAAATGGTGGAGAGGTGAGCTCAGGCTCGGAGCGGTTAGACCCGTTCGCTCCATCGACCACCAAGGGTGATCGATCCCCCTCCGCCAATATTACGCTTGTGGGCGGTTCCCGGACGCAGTCATTGCCCGGCGTCGGCGAACGAGAGGCCGCCGTCCACCGGTATGGTATGGCCCACCACATAGTCGCCGGCGCGGCTGGCTAGGTAGATGGCGACGCCCTGCATATCCTCGTCCGTGCCGATGCGGCGCGAGGGGACCAGCTTGGCCACCGCCTCACCCTCGTCGCGCGCGACACGGTTCATCTCGGACGCGAAAGGCCCCGGTGCGATGCAGGTCACGGCGATATTGTCCTGGATCAGCCGGGCCGCCATGCGGCGCGTCAGGTAGATCAGGCCGGACTTGGAGGCGTGGTAGGAATAGGTCTCCTGGGGATTCAGCCGGATGCCGTCGATCGAGGCGATGTTGATCACCTTGGACGGGCGGTCGGGGCGACCGGCCTTGGTCAGGGCGCCGTGCAGGGCCTGGGTCAGGAAGAAGGGCGACTTGAGGTTCAGGTCCAGGACCTTGTCCCAGCCGCTCTCCGGGAATTCGTCGAACGCCGCTCCCCACGCCGCGCCGGCGTTGTTGACCAGGATGTCGAGCTTGTCTTCCTTGGCGAGGTAGGCTGCGGTCAGCGCCTTGACGCCGTCGACGGTGGAAACGTCCTGCGGGAGCGGAATGCACTGGGGACCCAGTTCCTCGGCCGTCTCGATGCAGGCCGGGGCCTTGCGCGACGAGATATAGACCTTGGCCGCGCCGGCTTCCAGGTAGCCCTTGGCGATCATCTTGCCGATGCCGCGCGAGCCGCCTGTGACCAACGCTACCCGACCGTCCAGCGAAAACAGATTCGATGCCATTCGATTTCCTTCCCTCGTCGGTGCGGCAGAATTGACTTGGCCGCATTCGGTCGGGCCTATAACACGCGTTTGAATTCACGACCGTCAGAATTTTGAACGAGCGGTCCGCCAGTCCAGCTTGAGGAAGCCAGATGACCGAGATCAATGCGGTAACGACCCTGACCCGCGAAGGGGACGTGGCCGTCGTCACCCTCAACTCCCCGCCGGTGAACGCGCTGTCGGCCAATGTGCGCGACGGACTTCTCGAGGGCTTCAAGCAAGCCATCGCGTCCGACGCCAAGGCCATCGTTCTGATCTGCGAGGGCCGCACGTTCATCGCCGGCGCCGACATCAGTGAATTCGGCGGCGCCATGAAGGGCGCCAGCCTGCCCGACGTGCAGGCGATGATGGAAAACTCGCCCAAGCCGGTGGTTGCCGCGATCCACGGCACGGCCCTGGGCGGCGGCCTCGAAGTGGCCCTCTGCGCGCACTATCGCGTCGCCGTGCCGTCGGCTCGCCTGGGCCTGCCCGAGGTGAACCTGGGCCTGCTGCCGGGGGCCGGCGGCACTCAGCGGCTGCCCCGTATCGCCGGCGTCGAGAAGGCGCTCGAGATGATGACCTCGGGACGCCATGCGCCCGCCAAGGAAGCGTTGGCCATGGGCCTGGTCGACGAGCTCGTCGAAGAGGGCAAGCTCAAGGAAGGCGCGCTCGCCTTCGCCAACAAGGCCATCGCCGAGAACAAGCCTCTGGTGAAGGTGCGCGACAACAACGCCAAGCTCGAGGCGGCCAAGGGCCATCCCGAGATCTTCGCGGCCTTCCGCAAGGCCAATGCGCGCAAGTTCCGCGGCTTCCTGGCCCCCGAGTACATCATCCGATGCGCCGAGGCGGCAGTGAACTCCAACAGCTTCGACGAAGGCCTCGCGGTCGAACGCAAGCTGTTCGTGGAACTGGTGTCGGGGCAGCAGTCCGAGGCGCAGCGCTACTATTTCTTCGCCGAGCGCCAGGCGAACAAGATCCCCGACGTTCCGGACGACACCCCGACGCGGCCGATCAAGAAGGTCGGCATCCTGGGCGCCGGCACCATGGGCGGCGGTATCGCCATGAACTTCGCCAACGTCGGCATTCCGGTGGTCATCGTCGAGCTGAAGCAGGAAGCCCTGGACCACGGGCTGAGCGTCATCCGCAAGAACTACGAGCGCACCGCGTCGCGCGGCGGCCTCACCGCCGAACAGGTCGAGCAGCGCTCCGCGCTGATCACCGGCTCGCTCTCGATGGAAGAGGCCTTCAAGGACGTCGACCTCGTCATCGAGGCCGTCTTCGAGCTGATGTCCGTCAAGAAGGACATCTTCGGCAAGCTGGACAAGATCGCCAAGCCCGGCGCCATCCTGGCCAGCAACACCAGCATGCTGAACATCGACGAGATCGCCGCGGTCACCAGCCGGCCGCAGGACGTCATCGGCCTGCACTTCTTCTCGCCGGCCAACGTGATGAAGCTGCTGGAAGTGGTGCGCGGCGACAAGACCGCCAAGGACGTGATCGCCACGTCCATGAAGATGGCCAAGCAGATCGGCAAGGTCGCGGTGCTGTCCGGCGTTTGCTACGGCTTCATCGGCAACCGCATGCTGGGCGAGCGCCAGCGCGAGGCGCTGAACCTGGTCATGGAAGGCGCCATGCCCTGGGATGTGGACCGTGTCCTCTACGACTTCGGCTTCCCCATGGGCCCGTTCGCGATGCACGACCTCGCCGGGCTCGACCTCGGTTGGGTGAAGGAAGAGTCGAAGGGCGAGACGCTGCGCGACGTGCTCTGCGAAATGGACCGCCGCGGGCAAAAGAACGGCAAGGGCTATTACGACTACGACGAGAACCGCAACGCCACGCCGTCGCCGGTGACCGAGAAGATCATCAACGACTTCATCGCCAAGTCCGGCCGCAATCCGCGGAAGATCTCGGACGAGGAGATCCTGGAGCGCTGCGTCTATCCGATGATCAACGAGGGCATGAAGATCCTCGAAGAGGGCATGTCGATCCGGCCGTCGGACGTCGATGTGGTCTGGGTCAACGGCTACGGCTGGCCAGTCTATCGCGGCGGCCCCATGCACTACGGCGACCAGATCGGCGCCGACAAGGTGCTGGCCAAGATGCAGCAATTCCAGGGTTCGATGGGCGACGCCTTCAAGCCGGCCGCCGCTCTGGAAAAGCTGGTCGCCGAAGGCAAGAAGCTGGCCGACTTCAAGCTCTGAACTCAACGCCCGACTGATCCCATAGCCTCTGGCCAGAGGCTTCCTCCTCGCCATCGGCCGTATCGCCGATGGTCTCCCTCCCGCCGGTCAGCCCGGGGGAGTTCAAAGATCAAAAGGAACCACTCGAATGCGTGAAGCCGTCATCGTCGCCGCGAAGCGGACCCCCATTGGCAAGGCGTATCGGGGCGCCTTCAACAACACGTACGGGGCGACGCTGGGTGGCGCGGCGATCCGGGCGGCGGTGGAGCAGGCGGGCGTG
>DASVNS010000383.1:0-3133 GCA_036383735.1 Phenylobacterium sp.
AAGGCCTATGGCCTGGGCGTCATGGCCATGGCCGGCGGCGACTTCTCCTCCCCGGCCTTCACCATCGCCTGGCCGACCGCCGAATTCGGTCCCATGGGCCTGGAGGGGGCGGTTCGCCTTGGCCACCGCAAGGAACTGGAGGCCGAGCCCGATCCGGTTGCGCGCGAGGCGCTGTTCCAGAAGCTGGTCGCGCAGATGTACCAGACCGGCAAGGCGATCACCGTGGCGGAGGCCACCGAGGTCACCGCGGTGATCGACCCGGCCGACACGCGGGACTGGATCGTCCGCGGCATCAAGTCCTGCCCGCCCAAGCACGCCGACGCGCGCCCGCGCTCCTTCATCGACGTCTGGTGAGGCGGGCCATGGCGCGCGGAAGCCAGACGGGTCTGGGTGTCGTGATCCTGACGGGCGGTGGATCGTCCCGGATGGGCGCAGACAAGGCGGCCTTGCTGTGGAACGGCCGCCGCGCCGTGGACCGCCTGGCCGACCTCGCACGCGAGTTGGACGCCGTGGCGGCGGTGACGGCGGGCGCCGGCGACTACGGTTTGCCGACGGCGGCGGAAGATCCGCCCGGCGGCGGGCCGGCCGCGGGGCTGCTGACGGGGGCGAAGCGCCTGCGAGGCCTGGGTTGCGAGCGCGTGCTGGTCGTGGCGACCGACGCGCCGACGATCACGGTCGAGGACCTGCGCCCGCTCTTGGAAACCCCGGCTCCCGGGGCGGCCTATGCGGGGCTGAACCTTCCCCTGGTCGCCGAGATCGCAGCCTTGCCGCCTGGCGACGGCCAGGGCTGGGCGATGGGCCGGTTGATCGACGCCGCCGCCCTCGCGCGAATCGCATGCCCGGCCGGAAGTGCAGCGCGGCTGCGCGGCGCGAATACGCCGGAGGAGCGCGAAGCGCTCCTAGCCGACGATTGTGCTGGAAAGCGCGGCGCCGAATGATCAAATATCAGGCGCTGGAGGGGCCGGCGGCAGGGTGTGCGTCGATGGACGGCGACCTTTGCGGCGACGGCGCCTAGGTCGGCGTGCATGCGCGTCCTTGTGGTGGATCCTGATCCGGCCCGCGCCGCCCTGGTGGCGGAAGGGCTTTCGGGCGTCGAGCCGTTGGAGGTTCGCCACGCCTTGATCTTCAACGAGGTTGAAGCGGCGTTGTTCGGGCCGGACGTCATCGTCGTGGCTTCCGACAGCCCCGACCGCGACACGATCGAGAGTCTGCGTGAAGCGACGACCGCCAATCCGCGCCCCGTCGTGATGTTCGTCGACCGCTCCGAGCCCGGCCTCGCCGAGCAGGCGGTGCTGGCCGGGGTTTCGGCCTATGTGGTCGACGGCCTGTCGGCGGCGCGCGTCCGCTCGGTGCTGGAGGTGGCGATGAGCCGGTTCCAGCTGATGAACGGCCTGCGGCAGGATCTGGAGAAGGCCAAGGCGGACCTGGCGTCGCGCAAGACGGTGGAGCGCGCCAAGGCGCTGCTCATGAAGGAGCGGGGGCTGGACGAGGAAGCGGCCTATCGCGTGCTTCGCAAGCTTTCCATGGACACCGGCCGGCCGATCGGCGCGGTCGCGGCGGACCTCGTGGCCTTTGCCGGGGTGCTGAAAGGGAACGGGTCATGAGCGCCGAACGACCTCTGCGCCTGGGTTTCATCGCGTTGAACGACGCCGCCGTGCTGATCGCGGCCAAGGAGAAGGGCTTCTTCGCGGCCGAGGGGCTGGACGTCGAGCTCAGCCGACAGGTCTCCTGGGCGACGGTCCGCGACAAGATGAGCGTTGGCGCGCTCGACGGGTCCCACATGCTGGCGCCGACCGCCCTGGCCATCAGCCTGGGCGCCGCGGGAGGCGAGCCTACGCCGCTGGTGGCGCCCCTCGCGCTGAATATCAATGGGCCCGCGATCACCATGGCCTCGCGTCTTGCAGCGGCCATGGGCGCCGGCCGCACGGCCGACGGCCTCGGCCGCCTGGTGGCGCGCCGGCGCGAAGAGGGGGCCAGCCCCATCACCCTGGCGGTGGTCTTCCCGTTCTCGGTGCACAACTACCTGCTCCGCGACTGGCTCGCGCGGGCGGGCATCGACCCGGACCGCGACGTGCGGCTCACGATCGCGCCGCCCGCGCGCATGACCGAGCTTCTGGTCGGCGGGGTGGTCGAGGGCTTCTGCGTCACGGAACCGTGGGACACCGCGGCGATGGCGGCGGGGGCTGGCGAGATCGTCGTGCGCGGTTCGCAGTTCTGGCCGCGCACGCCCGACAAGGTGTTCACGGTGACGGAAGCCTGGGCCGCGGCGCGTCCCGATGACCTGCAGGCGCTGCTGCGGGCGATGTTGCGGGCGGCCGCATGGGCCGACGATCTCCAGAACCGCGCGGAGTTGGCCGAGATCCTGGCTCGGCCTCACTATGTAGGCGCCGACCCACTGATCATCGAGGCGTCGCTCTCGGACATGGTCTTCCACGGCGGAGGTGCGAGCGCGCCACAACCCATCCACGCCGGATGGCTGCTCAGCCAGATGATGCGCTGGGCGCATATCGACCCGGACGTGGACATCGTGACGGTGGCGCGCCGCGTCTATCGGCCCGACATCCACGCGATGGCGGCTGCGGCGCTGGGCATGCCGGCGACGCCGCAGCTGGAGGCGCTGGAAGGCTTCGGCGGAGCTACGGCGTTCCGTCTCGAGACCGCCCAGGCCTACGCCGCAGGCGCCCGAAAGAGCCGTGTCTCGGCCGGCTGACCGGTCAACGCCGCCCATAACTTGTGCGTTGCGGTATCTTTAGGCGCCCAGCCGCTGGGCATCGGCGGGCGATAGCACCGCTTTCCCGACGTCCCAGGTCATCGCGTGTTGCGGTGCGATACCGACCGTGACGACCTGTCGCCGACATCGCGGGACAACGAAGTTCCGCGACGGCCACTGAACGGCCGACCGGCGCAGCCACCGCGCCGTCTTGAACGGACACCGGCGTCCGCCCGGGGCTCACAGCCCTGGCGGACGCATTTTTTTTGGCCTCGGGGGATGAGCCATGATGATGTTGAGAAGGGTATTGGCGGCCGGCGCAGCAGGCGCGGCGCTGGTTTGGGCAGGAGGCGCTGCGGCGCAGGCGGCTCCAGAGACGCCACAGGTGACCGCGCCGCCGGAAGCGGACGGGCTGGGCGCCGT
>DASVNS010000384.1:0-3782 GCA_036383735.1 Phenylobacterium sp.
CCTGAGTGCGTTCTTTTTTCGCACCCGTCAAGCACCCCGGCGGTCCACCACCTTTATCAAATCGGGGAAAGAGGACACCCGTAAACGCAACGCGCCGCGACAACGGATTTGTCGCGGCGCGCGGGCGCTGTTGCAAGGCCTGCGGCTGAGAACGCCGCAGCAGCGGATGGCCGGCGGGCCGGGGCTGGCCCGCCGCCGCCCTTAGAACTCGGTGGACAAGGTGACCTGCACCGTCCGGCGCGGCCCGGGCCGGAAGAACGCCGGCGAAGAAACCGTCGTGCTGATGGTGCCCAGGTAGTCCTTGTTCAGCAGGTTATCGACGTTGACGCGCGCCTTCACGTTCTTCAGCGGCCCGACGAAGACGCCGTCGCCGAGGTCGAGGTAGGCGTTGAGAATGGTGTAGCCGCCCGTCGTCTCCGTGTTGGTGTAGTTCGTATAGCGCTTGGAGATCGTGCGGGCCGACAGGTTGAGGATCGCGCCAGGCGCGGCCTCATAGGTGATCCCGCCCTGGAGCAACCATTTCGGGAAGTCAGGCACCTTGTTGCCATCGATCAGGAACGTCGAGAAATTATCTTTGAATTCAGAGACATTGTATGAAACGTTGGCGTTGAAATAGAGCTTTCCACCCAGTAGTTCGGGCTTCCACTGGCCGCTGAATTCGGCGCCGTGGGCTTCGACCGCCCCCACGTTCTGGTAGAATGTCTCGATGGTGTTGCTGCCTGGCACGGGCGAGGCGAAGGGCTCCAGCCGGTTGTCGAACTTCGTGAAGTAGGCGACCAGAGAGGCGTTGAAGGTGGCCCGATTGGTCCGCACGCCCAGTTCGTAGTTCTTAGCTTTTTCCGCGTCCGGTCCGGGGGCCAGGGGGCTGGCGGCGGAGAAGACGTCATCGGCGCCGCGTGGCAGGGCCATGTTCTCGGAGTAGGACGCGAACACCTGCTCGCGATCGGTGGCCGACCAGACCACACCCACCTGCGGCAGGAAGTAGTCCTTCCAGTTGTCCTTGATCGTGGGCGTGCGGCTGTTGATGAAATCGAGCCGATTGCGGTGGCCCGAGATCTGGTAGTCGATGTCGAGGCCCTTGAAGCCGACGTCGATCTTCAGCTGGTCGTCCAGCAGGCTGATGGTGTCCTTGACGAAGATCTGCAGCGTCTTGCGGGTGGACTCGTAGTTGCGCTGCAGGTGCACCGGCTCGTTGAGTAGCGGCGTGCCGTCGGGCGCGCCGTTCGTCATATTGTAGCGCTGCTGCGTGCGGTGGTAGTCGTCATCCTCGTACCAGGCGCCGGCCTGCAGGGTGTTCATCCCCAGCCGCCAGGTGAGGTTGCTGTTCACGCCCTTGCGCGTGCCGTCGATGGTGGACAGGCCGTACTGGATGCCGCGCGGCGCGAAGAGCCCCGGCACGATCAGCCGCTCGGCGTTGTAGTTGCCCAGCGAGGTCGCGTACGACTCGGGAGAGACCCCGTAGCCTTGCTTGTCCTCGTAGTAGCCGGTGACGGAAACGTCGATCGCCTCGCCCAGGGCGCTCTTCAAGGTCAGGCCATAGAGGTGGTCCTCACGGCTGTTCACCGCGAACTTGTAGTAGTTGCCGTAGTTGGCGTTGGAGTACGGGATGCCGGCCGCGGTCATCGGGAGCGACGTCGCGGTGGCGGCCGAGCCCAGCGGCCCCGGCACGGGCACATAGCCGATATAGGCGAAGCTCTGCCCGCTACGGCCGAAGATGTCGCCAGCGGTCCCGAGATACTGGCTCTTGCTGATCGAGGGGCTGTCGTAGTCGAAGTACTTGTTGTGCACCGTCTGGAAGGTCAGCGAGGTCTCCCCGACTCGGTAGCGGATTTGGCCCTCGTAGTGGTCGCGGTCGATGGGGCCGGGGCCGCGCCACAGCTCGCCCGAGACGGTGGAGACGCTGCCGAACGCCGAAAAGCCGGCGTGCTCGCCAGTGTCGACGCGCACGAAGCCCCGCAACAGGTCATCGCTGCCGCGGCTGTAGCTGACCCGGCCGCCGAACGCCTCGGCGGGACCGCGGCTGATGTAGCTGACAATCGGACCCAGCGAGGCGTAGCTGGCCAGCGACACGTCGCCCGAACCCGCCGAGGCGGTCACCCGGGCCAGGTTCTCGTTATCGACGTAGCGATAGATCGGGCTCCCGCCGAACTGGTCCGAACGGCCCATCGGGATGTCATCCAGCAGGAAGCCGATCTGCTGGAAGTTGAAGGCGCGGACCGACACCGAGTTGCCGAACTCGTACATGCCGAGCGCGTCGTTGGCCTGGACGTTGAAGCCCGGCAGGCTTTCCAGCATCTTCAGGCCGGTGATCCCGGCCGGCGCCGACAGCAGCGCGTCGCTGGTGATCGAGACCGTGGCCGTGACGTGGTCGGTCCCGATGGCCACCGTGGCCTCGGACACCCGCGAACCGGTGACGACAAGTTCCTCGACATCCGCCGGCGCGGGATCGGCGGCCAAGGCCGGTCCGGCCAGGGCCGCGCTTGCCAGCAACAGCCCGAATGCGGCGCTTGAACGCCAGTAACGCTTTGTCATGGTACCCCCAATTGCATCCCGGACAGCCCGTCCGGCGGCCGCAAGCGGCCACGTCCCGTTTTCCGGTTTCCCCTGACCTGCCCGGCGGCTCTGCCGTCTCGCTGGCGCGGTCGGAATTTCGAGAACACGGGCCGCCGACCACCCGCCACAAAATCGGCGACGCCAGGCTCAGGCCTTCGCCCGGCGCCTCGTAAAGCGACTTGCTGACGCTTGACTGCCCAGACTTTAACCGGTGGACTTGCGCGGCCATAAGCGAGGTCGCCCATCCGGGAATCGGAAGCCGCAGGGCGGCGCCTCCGACTTGAATCGTTGATCTCGCGCAAATCCTCTGTCAGTGCTGTTTTTGCACTCACGTGGATCCGGCCGCTCGGAGCGGCGCATTCGCGACGGAAGGGAAAATATGACGGTTAAGTTCCTGTTCGACTTCGGAAGTCCGAACGCCTACCTGTGCCACCGGGTGATCCCCGAGATCGAAGCGAGGACGGGTGTCGAATTCCTGTACGAGCCGGTCTTGCTGGGCGGCATCTTCAGGCTCACCGGCAATCAATCGCCCCAGACGGCGTTTGGTCACATCAAGAACAAGCCGGCCTACGACAACCTCGAGATCCAGCGCTTCGTCAAGAAGCACGGGATTCCCGAGTTCCGTGCAAACCCGCATTTCCCGATCAACACGCTGATGCTGATGCGCGGCGCGATCGCGGCCCAGGAGGCGGGCGTCTTCGAAGCCTACGTGAACTGGATCTTCGACGACATGTGGGTCCGTAGCCGCAAGATGGACGATCCGGAAGTCTATGCCGCCTCGCTTGAAGAGGCCGGTCTTCCCAAGGACGAGATTCTGCGCCTGGTGCAGTCCGACCCTGTGAAATCGAAGCTGCTGGCGAACACCCAGGCGGCGGTGGACGCCGGCGCTTTCGGCAGCC
This sequence comes from Phenylobacterium sp., assembly GCA_036383735.1. Classification (GTDB taxonomy): domain Bacteria; phylum Pseudomonadota; class Alphaproteobacteria; order Caulobacterales; family Caulobacteraceae; genus Phenylobacterium. Next base: position 3,453 of record DASVNS010000384.1, read on the forward strand.
CGTCGTTCCTCGTCGGCGACGAGCTGTTCTTCGGCAAGGATCGCCTGCGGGAAGTCGAGGAAGAGATCGTCAAGGCCAAGGCGTCCCAGCCCGCCTAGCGCGACCAGACCCGCCGGGATCTTGCGTAAGTTCTATATCAGCACCTAATTGAAGCCCATGTCGCAGCTGCGACCCCAAAATCAGATCAGGACCACTCGAATGCGTGAAGCCGTCATCGTCGCCGCGAAGCGGACCCCCATTGGCAAGGCGTATCGGGGCGCCTTCAACAACACGTACGGGGCGACGCTGGGTGGCGCGGCGATCCGGGCGGCGGTGGAGCAGGCGGGCGTG
>DASVNS010000385.1:0-5067 GCA_036383735.1 Phenylobacterium sp.
CCTTGAGGGCCTGATCGACGTTGTTGTCGCGGACGAAAATCTGAACCAGAGCGAACTCTCCTGCCTGACGCTAGCCGCCCGCCTCGACCGGCAAAAGGCGGCGAGCGTGCAAATGTGGATCGCCCGAAGGTGTGACCCTTCGGGTTTGAGCGCGGGCAATTAGCAGAAGGCGGGTGCAATGTCCACGCGTTCGCCCCGCGAACCTGAACGGGTTCGCAGGCCTTTGAAAGCGACGCGCATCCCCGGGCGCCAAACCGGTGTCCACTTTGGCTGGGATGCGCCCCGCGAACCTGTCTGAACAGGTTCGCGAGCCTTTTGAAGCGACGCGCATCCCCGGGCGCCAAACCGGTGTCCACTTTGGCTGGGATGCGCGGTACAAAGCAACCATGACCACCGCCGCGCAGGAATGGGCCGAAACCACCGAGCAGTCCTTGCTGGACGAGGCCTTGAAGCTGGCCCCGATCCACGGCTGGACACGACGCATGGCCATGCTGGCGGGCAAGACGCTGGGGATGTCGGCGGGCGAGACCGAATTGCTCATTCCGCATGGCCCCGTCGACCTGGCGGCCCTGCTTTCACGCCGGCACGACGCCCGGGCGCTGACGGCGCTCACCGATGTCGACCCAACGAGCCTTAAGATCAGGGAACGCATCCGTCGCTGCGTCGAAGCGCGCCTGGACGCCTCGGCGACGGACGAGCCGGCGCTCCGCCGCTGGATGGGCTTCCTGGCGCTGCCATCGCACATCGGCCTGGGATCGCGTCTCGCCTGGGAAAGCGCCGACGTGCTGTGGCGATGGGCCGGCGACACCGCCACCGACGAGAACCACTATTCGAAGCGCGCCATCCTGGCCGGCATCCTCAGCAGCGCCATGGCCATCCGCATGACCCAGGGCCGCAAGGCCGCGCTGGAGTTCGTGGATCGGCGCATCGACGACGTGATGCGCTTCGAGACGTGGAAGGCCACGACCAGGTTCCGGCCCGGCGAATGGCTGGTCCAGGCTGCGGAGCGCCTCGGCCGGGCGCGCTATCGGACCGCGCCGCCTCAAGCGTGAGGATCGACTTTCAGGCTGTCCAGACCTCGCCGTCCCTGACCGTCACGGGCCAAGGCGCGATGCGCTCGTCCGCGCAGGGGCCGGCGACGCAGAGGCCGTCCAGCGTGAAGAGGGCGCCGTGGCCCGCGCAGAGGATGTGGCGGGCGTCGCGGGTCAGGTAGCGATCGTCCAGCGGCGCGAGCGGCCAGCCGGCGTGGGGGCAGGAATCCACGAAGCCGTGCGCGTCCTCGCCGCGGCGGATCACGAATCCGGCGAACAGCCTGGAGCCGTCGCGAAAGCGGAACGACTTGCCGCCCGGGTCGCCGATCTCAGCGAGCGCGCAGAGGCGCACGCCCACCGGCGGGCGGGCGGGATTGTCGATCTCAGAGCTGCCCAAACGTGACCTTGACCGGATTGAGCGCCACCCGCTCCCACAGGCCAGCCTGGGTATAGGGGTCGTCGGCGTTGAATGCCTCGGCCGCAGCGCGGTCCGCCACGTCGAGGATGAACATCGAGCCGGCCATCTGGTCGGCGTCGCCCAGCATGGGACCGGCGATCCGGATGTCGGCCAAGCGGCTCTGGATATAGGCGAGGTGCCGGTCGCGGGTGGCGAGGCGCAGGTCCAGGGAGTCGGGCTTGTCGAGGCAGTGCAAGACGAACAGCGGCATTCAGTTTTCCTCGCGGAGGGGACGGGACAGCAAGCCTCGGATGACGTCGTCGACGCCCGCCTCACCTGCCAGGATAGCTGCGACGGCCTCGCAGATCGGGGTCTCGACGCCAAGCTTCCGGGCAAGCTGGCGCACGGCGGGCGCCGAGGCGACGCCCTCGGCCACCGACAGTTTGCCCGCGAGCGCCTGTTCCAACGTCTGGCCGGAACCCAGCGCCAGGCCGACGCTCATGTTGCGCGACTGCGGGCTCGAGCAGGTCAGCACCAGGTCGCCCAGGCCGCACAGCCCCGCCACCGTCTCGGCCTCCCCGCCCAGCGCCACCGCCAGGCGGGTCAGCTCCGCAAAGCCGCGGGTGATCAGGGCGGCGTGGGCGGAGCGGCCCAGGCCACGGCCCTCGACGATGCCGCAGGCGATGGCCAGGACGTTCTTCACCGCGCCGCCGGCCTCCGCCCCCACCATGTCGGTGGCGAAGTAGGGCCGGAACGCCGGCGTGGCGATCGTCTCCGCCAGGCCCTCGGCGCAGCCGGCGTCGCGACAGGCCAGGGTGACGGCGGTCGGCAGGCCGCGCGCCACCTCGCCGGCGAAGCTGGGGCCGGACAGCACCGCCGGCTGGGCCTGCGGGATCGTCTCGACCAGGATCTCGGTCATCAGCTTCAGCGATCCCTGCTCGATGCCTTTCGAGCAGAGCAGGATGGCCAGCCCATCGCGGGCGTGGGGGGCAAAGGCCGCCAGGGTCGCGCGCATGTGCTGCGCCGGCGGCACGGCCAGCACCACGTCCGCCCCGGCCAGGTCCGCGAGCTCGCCGGTGGCGCGGATGGTGGGATTCAGGGGCACGCCCTTCAGGAAGGTCGTGTTCTCGTGCGCGGCGTTGATGCTCTCGACCACATCCGGCTCGCGCGCCCACAGGACGACCTGCTGGCCCGCCCGCGCGCAGACCTGCGCCAGGGCCGTGCCCCAGGCGCCGCCGCCGATCACCCCGACGGTCGTCATGCCTTGGCTCCCTTGCGGCCCGCCTTGTGGATGGGGCTGGCGGCGGCGGCGGCCTCGTCCAGCGGCCAGCGCGGACGCGCCACGGCGTCGAGCCCGTCCGAGATCCCGGCCGCCAGCCGCTCGGCCCCGGCCAGGGCGATCATCGCGGCGTTGTCCGTGCAATAGGCCAGCGGCGGCGCCGCGAAGCTGAAGCCCCGCGCGGTCGCGGCCTCTTCCAGCCTGGCGCGCACGGCCTTGTTGGCCGCCACGCCTCCGGCCACCACGAAGCGCCGGCCGCGCCCGCCGTGCTGCTCGGCGTAGGCTTGCATCGCACGGGCGGATTTCTCGGCGAGCTGCCCGGCGATGGCGGCCTGCACGGCGGCGGCGAGGTCCCGGCGCTGGTCTTCGGCGGTCACGCCCTCGGCCAGCCGGGCGGCAGCGGTCTTCAGGCCCGAGAACGAGAAGTCGCAGTCCTTGCGCCCCAGCAGCATCCGCGGCAGTTGGAAGGCGGCCGGGTCGCCGCCCACGGCAAGCTTCTCCAGCGCCGGACCGCCGGGATAGGGCAGGCCCATGGCCTTGGCGATCTTGTCGAACGCCTCGCCGGCTGCGTCGTCGATGGTCGAGCCCAGCCGCCGGCACGCGCCGATGCCGTCCACGCTCAGCAGCTGGCAGTGACCGCCGGAGACCAGCAGCAACAGGAAGGGATAGGGCAGATCCGCGCCCAGCCGCGCCGAGACCGCGTGGCCCTCCAGATGGTTCACGGCCACCAGGGGCAGGTTGCAGGCGAGCGCCACGGCCTTGCCGAACGACAGGCCGACCATCACCCCGCCGACCAGCCCCGGCCCCGCCGTGGCGGCGACGCCGCTCAGCTCCTCGTAGCCCAGCCCGGCTTCCGCCAGCGCCGCCTCCGTGATGGCGTCGATGCTCTCCACGTGGGCGCGCGCCGCGATCTCGGGCACCACGCCCCCGAACGGGGCGTGCTCGACGATCTGGCTTCCCACGATCGAGCTCAGCACTTCGATGCGGCCGTCCGGATGCCGGCGCACCACCGCCGCGGCGGTCTCGTCGCAGCTGGTTTCCAGTCCCAGGACGGTGTGGCTGAGGTTCATCCGGTTGCCGGTGGCAGGTTGCTACTGTAGCAGGCCTGCTACGTTTCCGTATCCGAGGTAGACTGCCGCCCGTGCCTTCGCAACAGCCCGCCAATCCTGGCCAGGTACGCATCGGCGCCCGCGGCTCCAAGCTCAGCCTCGCCCAGGCCGGCCACATGCAGCGCCGCATCGCCGCCGCGTTGGGGGCCGACCCCGCGAACCCCGCCGAGGTGGAGGCCGTCGCTCCGTTGACCGTGATCGCCACCACCGGCGACCGCGTGCAGGACCGCCGCCTGCTGGAAATCGGCGGCAAGGGGCTGTTCACCAAGGAGATCGAGGAGGCTTTGATCGAAGGCCGCATCGACTGCGCCATCCACTCGATGAAGGACATGCCCGCCGAGCTGCCCCCGGGGCTCTGCATCGCCGCCATTCCCGAGCGCGAGGATCCGCGCGACGCGTTCCTGAGCCGCGGGCCGTTGACGCTGGAGGAGCTGCCGGACGGCGCGAGGCTTGGCACCGCCAGCCTCCGGCGTCAGGCGCAGTCGCTCTATCGGCGCCCCGACCTGGCGGTGCAGATGCTGCGCGGCAATGTGGACACGCGCCTGGCCAAGCTGGCGGCCGGCGAGGCGGATGCGATCCTGCTGGCCTACGCCGGGCTGCGGCGGCTGGGCCTGGGCGACCTGCCGCAGAGCCTGATCGACCCCAAGGAGGTCCCACCGGCCCCCGGCCAGGGCGCCCTGGCGATCGAGACGCGGGAAGCCGATCGCGACCTGCCCTGGGTGGCCAGCCTGCGCTGCGAGACCACCACCCTCTGCGTGGCCGCCGAACGCGGCGCGCTCGCCAGCCTGGAGGGTTCCTGCAAGACCCCCATCGGCGCCCATGCCTGGCTGGAAGGCGGCTTCCTGCAACTCATCGTCGAGGCGTTGGCGCCCGACGGCGCGGTCCGCTTCCGCCGCGCCGGGGATAGCGAGCTTTCGCAGCTCTCCAATCCCCTCGCCGCGGCCCGCGACCTGGGCACGTCGCTCGGCCAGGCCATCAAGGACGAGGCGGGCGACGCCATCGTCCTCTAGGGGCGCGCGGCCACGCATCGCGACCGGGCCCCATTGAACAAGCTTCCGCAGCGCCGCATCGTCGCTGGTGAGGCGCAACGGACCGGATGACAGGATCGCCCATGGCGGGCCGCAGGCAGCAGATCTGGATCACCCGCGCCCAGCCGGGGGCCGAGGCCACCGCCGCGCGGGTCCGCGCGCTCGGCCACGACGCGGTGGTCGCGCCGCTGCTCGCCGTTCGCGCGCTGCCGGACGTGCAGGT